>JAGYOB010000024.1 GCA_018399515.1 Candidatus Nanopelagicales bacterium | reverse complement strand
GCCAGCCGCTGCTGCGCGGCGGTGTCGCGGACGCGGACTTCACCGAGGCCGATGAGTGGTTGCGCCGGGTGCGAACCGGGGAGACCGGCTGATCAGGCGCGTCCGCGACGCTGCCGGATCTCTTTCACCGTCTCTTTGATGGCATCCTCGGGGATGGTCACCCGACCGAATCCGGTGAAGTGGGTGTTCGTCCACGGGGTGCCGCGCACGGGTGTCTTGATCACGCCGACCCCGTAGTCGGAGGCATGCACGAGCATCCCGTCCCCGACGTAGACACCGACGTGGCGAGCACCGCGGCTGAGATAGAACACCAGGTCACCGGGCATCGCGGCCTCCGGGCGGATCCGCTTGACCTGCTGATACTGCCCTGCCGAGTAGTGGGTCAACTGCACCCCTGCTGACTTCCAGGCGAACAGGGTGAGCCCGGAGCAATCGAAGGCATCGGGACCCTCTGCGCCTGCGGCATAGGAATCACCGACCTGGCGCTGCGCCAGTTTGGCCACACCGCGACGAATCTCCGCGCGGGCGTTACGCCGCTCGCGGGCGGTGGCCTTGCCGGCTCGGGCCACATCGCGCTTGCGGGTTGTTGCCTTGCCGGTGGTGACCTGTGAGAACACCGCGGTCGAGGTGGCAATGCTGACGGTGGTGTCTGAGGCAGTGCCGCGGTCGGGTGCCGCCTGCCCGGTACCGGCGGAGGCACCGAGGATCAGCGCGCCGGCCACTCCGGCGACCACGGCGGCGCCGATGCGTGTGCGAATGTTGCCAGAGGTACTGGTGTGACGTGAGTTGGTCAGATTCGGCCGCTGCATGGCACTCCCGGTCGTCTCGCATCCTTCCCCGACGCGGGTGCCCCGGGCGCCACCTTCCCAGTGAAGATAACGAATAGGACACTACGAGATAACGCTCAGATCGCAAATCTGTCCCGGAGATGTCTCACCGATATCCGGAAACCCCCCGTGGGGCGGCCTCGTGTTTATGTCTCGGCCGCTAGGGCGGCCTCGATGAGCTGACCCACACCCTCCTGTGCCGACGACGGCAGCCGATGGGTCGCCGTCGCCAGCACCAGCGGATGGGCATTAGCCACCGCATACGACGTCGCCGACCACGCCAGCATCGGCAGATCATTGGGCGCATCTCCCGCGGTGACGACATGTCTGTGATCCACGCCGTGGCGCTGCGCGACCTCGGCCAGCGTGCTCGCCTTCGACACTCCCGGCGCACTGATCTCCAACAACCGATCAGCCGGATTCGAATGCGTCACCTCGACCAAGCCCGCAAGTGCTGCATCCCCAGCCGACAAGAACCCGTCGGCATCGAAGGCATGATCATCGGCGGGACGCACGAGCAGTTTCACCACATCCCCCTGCGCGACGAGTTCCTCGATCGGCGCCACATGGGTTCCCTCCGGCACCGGCCAGCGAGGTTGATAGCCCTCCGCCAAAGCGAACTCCGTCGCATCGGCCAACGTCGCATCCAACGTGTCATAGCCGGCACCACCGGTCGGTGCCAGCCGCCCTCCTGGTCGCGCCCGTTCGACAGCGAACACCACCCCGGGCAGGGCATGGCGGATCCGATCGACTGCTTCGAGAGCGGTATCGGCATCGAGGGCGAACACATCGGTGACGTGCCCGTCGGCCAGATCGATGATCACCGCGCCATTGGCACCGATTCCGATCCCGCGGTGCCCGGTCATCTCGACGACAGGCGAGATCCAGCGCGGCGGACGCCCCGTGACGATCACGAAATCCAGGCTGCTGTCGCGCAGCGCATCGAGTGCGGCTCGGGTGCGGGCGCCCACCGAACCATCCGGAAGCAGCAGCGTGCCATCGAGATCCGTGGCGATGAGGCGAAGGCCGTCGGGGACGAATATTTGACCCGATTCACCCGACACGGTTGCCATGCTCTCAGGCCGGGTCTACGGTCACGTCATTGCATCATGTCATTGCCGTACGTCGTGGCATCACGTCGTGGCTTCACATCGTGGCGACGAGCTGCCTGAGGCGGTGCAGACACCGGTAGTGCGCTGACGGGGATCGAACAGCAGGAGGAAGACGCCATGGACGACTCGGTACGCCAGCACAAGTACGTGCTCAGCGAAGACCAGATGCCCACGACCTGGTACAACCTCGTCGCCGATCTGCCCGTGCCCCCACCACCGCCGCTGCATCCGGGACGTCTGGATCCCGTCGGCCCCGACGACCTCGCCCCGCTGTTCCCGATGGACCTCATCATGCAGGAGGTCACCACCGATCGGTACGTCGAGATTCCTGGCGGAGTGCTCGACGTGTATCGCCAGTGGCGCCCCTCGCCGCTGTTCCGTGCCCACCGGTTGGAGAAACTCCTCGACACCCCGGCGCGTATCTACTACAAGTACGAGGGAGTGTCACCGGCCGGTTCGCACAAGCCGAACACCTCGGTCCCCCAGGCCTACTACAACGCCAAAGAGGGCACGAAGAAACTCACCACCGAAACCGGTGCGGGTCAGTGGGGAACAGCCCTTGCGTTCGCCTGCTCGCTGTACGACCTGGAATGCGAGATCTGGCAGGTCGGTGCGTCCTATGACGCTAAGCCTTACCGCCGCTTGATGATCGAGACGTTCGGCGGAAAGATCCACCGTTCACCATCGGATGTCACCGAGGTCGGACGCCAACTAGCGCAGGACCCGAATAACTGGTCGGGGTCACTCGGTATCGCCATCAGCGAGGCCGTCGAGGTAGCCGCGATGGATCCCAACACGCGCTACGCGCTCGGCTCGGTGCTCAACCACGTGCTGCTGCACCAGACCGTCATCGGTGAAGAAGCACTGCTGCAGTTGGAGATGGCTGGGGATACGCCAACGCATATCGTGGGCTGCACCGGCGGAGGATCGAACTTCGCCGGGCTGTCGTTCCCGTTCCTGCGCGAGAAGCTCGCCGGCAAGATCAACCCGAAGATCACTGCGGTCGAACCGGCATCATGTCCGTCACTGACCCGCGGGACCTATGCCTACGACTTCGGCGACACCGCGGGCATGACGC
>JAGYOB010000023.1 GCA_018399515.1 Candidatus Nanopelagicales bacterium | reverse complement strand
AGCATGAAACGCACATGATGGGGTGCCAGGGAGGGCTTGATGTACAGCGGGCTGTCTCGGTGCAGCATCCACTTCATCGACTGCACGATCACCCCCGGCGCCGGGACGGGAGCGGCTTCGGCGGGAACGACCCAGCCGGCATTCACACTCGACGCCCCGAGTCCGGTTGCGCGCTGATCGATGATGGTGACCTGGGCGCCCTGCCGGGCGAGGTCATAGGCCTGGGTGAGGCCGATCACCCCACCGCCGATGATGGCGATGTGCTGGCCGGTATCCATGCCGCGGAGTCTAGAACTCACCGCTGAGTTTCACGACCGGGGCCAATCAGCCAGGGTGTCCAAGAACATCCGGCGGACCTTCTTCACCTGCTTATCGATGGTGTCGGCTTTCCACTTGCCGGTGGGAATCGGTGGCAGAACCGCGACCTGCAAGGTGCCGGAGTCGACCAGCGGCACATGCGCGGGCATCAGTTCCCCCGCATTGCGGATGACGACGGGGACCATCGGCACCCCGGCCTGCATCGCGACGTGGAAGGCGCCCTTCTTGAATGGCCCAAGAGCCGGTGTCGCCGATCGCGTGCCTTCAGGGGCCATCGCCAGCGACCGTCCCGCTTGCAAAGCCGCGACTGCCGGAGCGAGGGCCTTCTTCGCTTCCTCAGTATTGGCGCGATCGACGAATGCCACGTCGCCGAGCCAACCGAGTGGCGCGAAGAACGGATCGGTGCGCAGTTCCTTCTTCGCGACACCGGTGAAATCCTGGCGAAGGAGCGCGGCCATGATCACCACATCGAGTTGGCTTTGATGGTTGAAGACGAATACGGCCGGCCGGTGGGACCAGAGGTTCTCACTGCCTTGGACATCCATCGTGATCCCCGCCGCGGCCAGCGCCAGATCTGAACCAACCGAAGCGGTGATGTCGACGGCGGTGCGTCGATCGCGGTTGACCACTCCCAGCCCCAGGCCGACGGCAAGTCCTGCTCCCACTCCGGCCAGTGCAGCGGCCGTTCGTGCGATCGTCGCCGGCGTGAGGCGAACCGGGCGCTGCAGGCGAGAAACCGGCCACGATCGAGTACGTGCTGCCTTAACCAGGCCATCGTCGGGATTGAGCGGGCGCGGATGGCCCACTGATTCCAGATACGCCACATCCTCTTCACCATTGCCGTAGGCATAGCAATCGGCCAGATCGATGTCGCGCTCGGCGGCGTACTCCCGCACCGCCAACGCCTTGTTGTCACCCCACAGGATCGGACCGGAGACGAGCCCGGTGAGTAACCCGTCGACGACGTCAACCTGGGTGCACAGCACTTCGTCGATACCCAGATCCGCTGCCGCCGCCTCCACCTGAAAACTCGCCGCAGACGATGCCATGACGATGGTGTGACCGCGTCGTTTGTGGGCCGCGATCAACATGCGAGCCTCGGGATAGATCGTCGCGGCGATATTCGACCGGAACACCCGCTCACCCATCTGCTGCACATCCTCGAGGGACCAGCCCGACAGCGCACCGATGCCGAGGTTCATTAGCCGGTCGACGTCGTGTCCACGGGCTTCGACGTTCACCGTCTGCACGACGGCATCGAGGAGTTGGCGGGCGTTAACGCCGCGGTTGCGCAATCGATCGCGGAAGAACGCCACGGCGGAGTACCCGTCGATGAGGGTGCCGTCGAAATCGAAGAACGCCGCAACCTGGGGGCCAACGGGTGAGGCATCGATTTCTGCGACAAGGGCGTCGATTCCGTTGACTTCGCCGCTGCTTAACACTGCACCGCTCCCACGTTGATCGCCTCTGCCGTCGACTGCGTCACCATCATGATCGACCGGTGATCACGCTGGACACCCGGGCTTCATCATCGGACAGTCGGGCCAGGGCTGCACGCCGGACGATCGCCACCCGGTCGACGGCTCCTTGGATCTCGGTCGCGAATTCCCGCCGGTGGCGCCGGAGCGCCTCATCGGAGCGGTCCTGAGATTGGTCGTCGGATTCGTGAACGGACGGGTTGAGCAATCCTCGATTCTCCGCCAGTCGAAGTGCACCTCGCATCAGATCGCGTGAGATGGATTCCGGTGAATGAAGGCGCAACTGCAGCCAATCCTGGTGGGCGATGCCCAGGCATTCATCGACGAACGCATCCTCATCGATGATGCGTTCGGGCGGCTGCTGCGCGAGCCTATGCGCGACAACCGCGTATGCCTCGAGGAACGGCCCGATCACCCGGTGAGACAAATACAGTGATGTTTCGTCCAAAGCAGTGACGACATCCGCCACGGTCAGGCTCTCTGCCTGCCAGCCCGGCCGCGCGATGTCGATCTCCTCCCGAATGCGCTCAGCGAAGTCACGTTTGCGGGGGAAGAAGAACTCGAACTTCAACATGTCCCGCAATGCCAGCGCACAAAACCAGGTGTCATCGATGACGTCGTCGGCATTGCTCTCGGCCGCTGCGAGCAGTGCGTTCTCGGCGACCGCTCGATAAACGAACCAGTGAGCGACCGTGTTGCGGTAGAACGCCGCTTCATGCTGACGATCGCGAGCAACCGCGTAGATCGTGTCTGTGCCCCCGCTGAAACTTTCGATGATTCCCTCGCGTTGCAGTGAAGCAAGCGCCCGTCGTAGGTCGTCTGGTCGAGCGAGATCGACATCAGTGGTCATCGGTAAACGCCTACGACGTGCGTACGCCAGGAGCGGAGTCAAGATCTCGAGGAGCTCATCCAGGGTGAGCGCGCGACCTTCGTTGTCCAACAGAGCGAAGGTGACCAGTGCCGAGGGTGTGATCGGAATCGCGTCATTGATTCGGTGTGCGATTTCGAAGGCCACTCGGGGAACCACGGTGCGAGCATCGAAGGAACCGGCGCGCTCCTGCGCGTCTGCGAGAGCCTCCCCCAGGCGAAGCGGCTCACCGAAACGCACGTGCGCCTGTCCTCGCAAGAGCGACTGGGCTCGCGCGAATCCCACCAGCCACCGGAAACTTTCCGGCGTCTTCAACCCTCCACCATCTTCGGCGGAGATCGCCCCCACCTCGTGTTGCTGGTCGTACACGATCGACACGGGCACGACGTAAACCTCGGGCGCATCCGCTTCGGGCTGCGCGAGGTTCTCCGCGTACGCATCGACGAGGTAGCGCAATACACCCATGCGCGGAGGTCGCAATTTGCCCGTCCGTGTTCGCCCTCCTTCGAAATACCACTCCAGGTTCGCCTGTCGCTCCAGCAGGCAACCGAGGTACAGCCGCATCATCGCCGGATAGATCGCATCATCGCGAGTGCTGCGACGGATGAACACCAGGCCGGCACGTTTGGCGACGAGCGTGGCCGGCCACATCGCAAGATTGACACCACCGAGGATGTAGTTGCTCGGCAATCCACCCTGGGACAACACGCGTCGCAGAATGAGCGGATCCAAATAGGACCGATGGTTGGGGAGGAAGACCAGGGAATGCCGCGCGCTCAGGGCACGCAGTTTCGGCAGGTGCTCGGTCGCAGCATCGATCGTGTAGGCACGCGACAGCCACTTGCCGAATGCGTCCCACACCCCGCTCGGGTACGGCTCGATGGTCGCCACCATCTCCACCAGGCAACTACGGGCCTGTGCGTCCACTCGTTCGCGAGGCAGACCCAACTCTGCGGCAAGTTCGGACACCCGGCGGGCATATCGGGACGATCGAATGATCGTCTCGACGGTCAATGAATCCTGCGCGATTCCAGTCGCTAGAGAATCCGCGCGCACCAACCTCCCTGCCATGGTCGCTTAGCCTAAGTGTGGAAGTCAGCCCCTGGGTGGTGAACAGCGTGATCGTCACCGATCCGCACGCACTACCCTCGGGATAGTGCACACATCCTTGCTCGCCACCACCAAAAGGCGCCGGAGCAGGATCACCGCACGCCAAGCGGCCGCTCTCGATCAAGGTTCCGATCGTCTGGTGCGCATCGGCGACAGCGTCCTCGGTGAGGAAACCGCTTCACTACCCCTGCTGCTTGGGCTGCTGGATTTGCTGGATCCGGCTTCCGATTGGGTGCTCGATATCGGTTTCGGGACCGGAGAACCGGTCGAGAGGTCGGCGCTGGATGAGCCCGAACGCAGCATCATCGCCATCGATCTGCACATCCCCGGGGTCGGTGATCTCGTGCATCGCATCGAATCGGCGAAACTGACCAACGTCGTCGTGATCGAGGCTGATGCGCGCCAAGTACTCCCGGCACTGCCCCCGAACGGACTTTCGGGTGTGCGGACGTTCTTTCCCGACCCGTGGCCGAAGAAGCGCCACCATCGACGTCGACTCGTCAATGAATCCTTCACCCGGGAACTGGCCCGCTATGTGCAGCCGGGTGGATTTTGGCATCTCGCTACGGATTGGCCTGACTACGCCGACCAGATCGCCGCGATCGTGACAGCCAGCGACCTGTGGCGCGGCGGAGTCATTCCGCGACCTGACCACCGCCCCGTCACCAGGTACGAACGAAACGCCCTCGCTGCCGGAAGGGCCCCGATCGACATGTGGTTCGAGCGGGTCACCGCATGAACGAATCCGAGTTCCGAGCCGAATCACAACGACTGGCGCGCGGTGACGTCGTAGACGTGGAAATCACCGCGGTCGCACATGGCGGGGTGTGCGTGGGTCGCTATGAGGGACAGGTGCTCTTCGTGCGCCACTGCCTGCCTGGTGAGCGGGTGCGCGCACGCGTAACCGATGCCCCCAAGCACGGCCGGTTCGTGCGCGCCGACACCGAATCCGTTCTGCGCTCGTCTGCAGACCGCGTGATTGCGCCGTGTGCTTATGCCGGCATCTGCGGTGGCTGCGATTGGCAGCATGTGTCACTGGAGGGTCAGCGCGCACTGAAGGCAACGGTGATCCGCGAGGGCCTCGTTCGCCTCGGTGGGGAGCCACCTGAGCGCTGGAGTGATCTCCAGGTCGAGGCGATGCCCAATGACGACGATGGTCTGGGTTGGCGTACCCGCATGCGATTCGCGGTTACCCGCGCAGGTCGAGCGGGCCTGCGTCGCTATCGCTCACACGAGATCGTTCCGGTCGATTCCTGTCTGCTATCCACGTCCCAGATCCGCGACCTGCAGGTGTTGCGCCGCGATTGGGCCGGCACCCGCGAGATTCTCGCTGTTTCACCATCGGCAAGCCCCGCCATCGCCGTGCCCGATCCCCAACCCGGACGTGCCCGTATTCAAGAGATGGTCGACGACCATGTCTGGCGCCTCGACGCGACAGCTTTCTGGCAGGTGCACCCCGAGGCGCCGAGGACTTTCATCGCTGCAGTCCGCGACATGCTGCAGCCGCAGGCTGGCGATCACGTCGTCGACCTCTATTCCGGAGCCGGACTCTTCGCCGGAGCCCTCGCCGACGACGTCGGCCCGACGGGCCGCATCGACGCTGTCGAGTCGGATCCGATCGCGGTCCGTGCGGCCAAGCGCAGCCTGCATGGCCAGCCGCAGGTCAGCCTGCACGAATCCGCCGTCCACCGGTGGCTGCGATCGACGATGGTCACATCCTGCGACCTGGTCGTCCTCGATCCGCCGCGGACGGGTGCCGGAGTCCGGACCATGACCAGCATCCTGTCGCTTCGACCACGTGCCGTGGCCTATGTTGCCTGCGATCCGGTCGCTTTAGGTCGTGATGTCGCAGCGGCCAAGCAGGCTGGCTGGCGGCTGGCGCACGTGCGCGCCTTCGATGCATTCCCGATGACCCACCACGTCGAATGCATCGCGCTCTTGCTGCCGAACTCAGCGGCCGAGGGCGACGAATCGCATTAGTCGGTGACGACCGCGATCGCTTCAATCTCCAGCATGAGACCGGGCAGAGCCAAGCCGGTCACCTCGACGGTGGTGTCAGCCGGGTATGGCTCGCTGAAGTATCGCTCCCGGCACTCGAGGATGTGGGGGAAGTGGGACGTGTCGGTCATGTAGATAGTCACCTTCGCCACCTGATCGAGGCTGCTGCCGGCTGCCTCGAGGACCTTGCGCAGGTTGTCGAACACGCACTCTGCCTGCGCGACGAAATCTCCTTCTCCCACGATGTTCCCATCAGGTCCCACGGCAGCCTGCCCAGAGACGAAAACGAGATCGCCCACCCGGGTGGCCTGGGAATAGCGGAAGGGTGCATCCCAGGAATGGGGGCTGGGAATACCGACGATGTCGCTCATGGGGGGTCCTCTCGAGTCGATAGGGTGCCAATATGTCAGCAGACGATGTGCTCCTGCGCCAGCTGAAGTTCTCTTTCGCCCTGCAGACTATCGGCGCCGCTCTATTCGCGGTTGCGACAGTGATCAGGTTCATCGCCGGTGGCTTGGATCTCACCACGATCGTGTTCCTCGGCGCGACCATCCTGATCACGGTGGCAGCGTTCTTCACCCGCACCCGGATCCAACAACTGCGCGGTCGTTGAGTTAGCGAACGTCGAGTATGTCCGCGTTGGTTGCACGAGTAATCGCCGAAGCGAACCGGTGGCAGCAACGCATTCCACCCGTGGGGTTCGGCTATGCGGTTATTCGCAAATACGGTGAGGACTCCGGGGCACGACTGGCAGCACTGCTCACGTACTACGGATTCTTGAGCTCGATACCGATCTTGTTGATCGTCGTCTGGGCGGTGAGCCAGGTCCTTCGTGATGATCCCGCCTTGCGTGACGAATTCATCGCCGCGGTGATTCCGGACAGTCTGAACGAAGCGATCACCTCTGCATTGGCAGCGATGCCGAGCTCCCCTCTCCCCCTGGTCATTGGCATCATCGGCCTGCTGTTCACCGGCAACGGCATCGTGTTCACCGGATACGAGATCATCAATCAGATCCAGGGGGTGCCGCATCGAGACCGCCTGGGCTTCCTGCCCCGGTACATCCGGGCTTTCGCGACCCTCTTCGTTCTCCTCCTCGGGATCGCAGCGCTGGGCGGTATCGCTGTCGGGGTTGCGCGCCTGGGTCCGGGTTTCCTCGGAATCGGACTCGGCCTCCTCGGCTCCTGGACTGTGCTGGCCCTCGTTCTTCTCAGCTGCGTCGCGCTCCTGTCGTCGACGCCCGGTGCGTGGCGGGCCGCGTGGCCCGGCGCCATCATCGGTGGCGCGATCCTGACGATCCTGGTGACACTGGGCGGGTGGCTGTTGAGCGTGCTGGTGAGCCGGTCGGGTGCGGTGTACGGGCCTTTCGCCGCGGTCGTGGGCTTGTTCTCGCTGTTGTATTTCGTCAGCCAGGGGCTGGTGTTCGCCGCGGAGATCGCGGTAGTGCGACGCAAGCGCCTGTGGCCGCGCAGCCTGGTCCCCGCTGAGCCGACGCCGGCCGATCAAGCGTCCCTAGCGCTGCGCACCCGCATCGAGGAGCGCACCGAGGCTGATCAGGTTGCCGCTACTGTCACGAGCGACCCCCAGCCCTCGCCGGGGAGTGGTCGGGAGGCTGGGTAGCATGGTGCGGCCCTTAGGGGCAGGCCGCCTTAGCTCACCGGGGAGATAATTTTCATATAGATTGTCTGCCATTTCATTTATCTCTACA
>JAGYOB010000022.1 GCA_018399515.1 Candidatus Nanopelagicales bacterium | reverse complement strand
CACCGGCTGCCACGCCACCGGTGACGACCGGCCCCACCCACGACGGCCACGGCATCAGACTCGGCCGGCGTGCTCCCCACGTTGCGACACCGGTGACGCCGAGCGTGGATCCTGCGGTAATCAGGCGTCGACCCCGACGTCGCGACATCAATGCGCGCCCTAGACCAGGTGGGGGAAGAACAGTGCGATCTCGCGGGCAGCAGACTCCGGCGAATCGGAGCCGTGGGTGACGTTGTTCTGCGTCTCGTTGGCCAAATCACCGCGGATCGTTCCCGGTGCCGCGTTGGCCGGGTTCGTTGCGCCCATCATGGTGCGCCAACTCGCGATTACTTCGGGACCCTCGATCACGGCGGCCACGAGCGGCGCGGAGGTGATGAAGCTGACGAGGTCGGCGAAGAACGGCTTGTCCTTGTGCTCGGCGTAGTGAGCCTCGGCGATCTCGGCGGACAGCGTGCGCTGCTCGAGTGCCACGATGGTGAAGCCCTTGCGCTCGATGCGTCCGAGGATTTCACCGACCAGACCTCGGGCGACTCCGTCGGGCTTGACCAGGACCAGGGTGCGCTGCGACACGGTGTTAGTTCTCCTCAATAACGACGATACCGATGGGTGAATGGCGAGTGCTGGTGTCGAGCCTATCCGGCCGGACCTTCGAGCCCACCGGTTCCACTCTCCTGCTCGTCATCCGCCGCTTGGTTCTTCATGTTCTCTACGCGCCTGCTCCAGCGGATCGCCAGCGCCCACAGCAGCGTGAAGATCCCACCGACGATGAGCATGGCCGGGACCAGCACCGTGGTCGCCAGGATGAGCACCTGCAGGATCCACCCCACGGTGACACCCCAGGGGCGCGTCAGGAATCCCGCGGTGAGGATCAGCGCGATGACCAGCGCGATACCCACCGTGATGAACACCCAGGGAGGGCCGGACACGGTGCCCACCGTGATCGCGACGGGGATGAGGAGGATGACGACGATGGCTTCGAAGGCCAGCACCGAACCACCGAGCACCCTCATGCGCGTTCCTCACGACGCAGCAGTGCGCGCGCTTGTCCCGCGGTGACCACCGATCCGGTGACGATCACCCCGGATGCTGCATAGGTGTCAGCCTCTTCGGCCAGGCCGATCGCTACGTCCACAGCGCCTGCGAAGGATCCGGCCACCTCGACCCGATCGGCACCGAATACTTCGACGGCCAGCGCCGCGAGATCATCGACACCCATCGCGCGCGGCGACATGTTCTGGGTGATCACGATCTCGTCGACAGCCGGCTCCAACGCCGCGAGGATGCCCAGAACGTCCTTGTCCGACAGAACCGAGACCACCGCGACGAGGTGGGTGAACGCGAAGGCCTCCATCAACGTCGCGGCGAGGGCGCGAGCACCCGCGGGATTATGTGCGGCGTCGATGAGTACCGTCGGCCCCCGCCGGACCACTTCCAATCGACCGGGTAGGACGAGAGAGGCGAATCCCTCCTCCACCACATCTGCCGGCACCGCTGCACCGCCGAGGAACGACTCGACCGCCACGATGGCGCAGCCGGCGTTGTGCGCCTGATGCTCACCGAAGGCAGGAACGAAGACCTCGTCGTAGACCCCTGCGGTTCCATCGACGGTGAGGACTTGGCCACCGACGGCGATATCGCGGCGAGTGATCTCGAACTGCCGACCCTCCCAGGCTGCCGTGGCGTCCACACTCTCGATGCGTTCGCTTAGCACGTGGGTTGCCTCCGGTCGCTGTCGACCGATGACAGCGGCACACCCAGGTGCGATGATGCCGGATTTCTCGCGCGCGATATCGGCGATCGTCGAACCCAGATAGTCCATGTGGTCTAAGTCGACGGTGAGAACGACCGCAACCTGCGCCGCCGCCACCGACGTCGCATCCCAGGTGCCACCCATACCCACCTCGATGACGGCGACATCGATCGGCGCATCGGCGAAGGCCGCGTATCCCATTGCGGTGATCACCTCGAAGAAACTCAAGGCGACACCGCCCTCGGCTGCACTCTGCGTGTCGACCATCTCAGCGAATGGTGCGATCTCATCCCAGATGCGCACGAAAGTCTCGGCATCGATGGGCTCACCGTCGATCTCGATGCGCTCAGTGGGCTCGATCAAGTGCGGACTGGTGAAGACCCCCGTGCGCAGACCCAGAGCGCGCAGCAGTGCCGCGATCATTCGCGCCGTGCTGGACTTGCCGTTCGTTCCGGTAACCGTGATCACCGGGAACGAACGCTGCGGATCGCCAAGGAGATCGAGGAGTGCCGTGACGCGACTCAAGGACGGCTCGATGTGCGACTCCGGCCACCGGGAAGTGAGTTCAGCGGTCACCTCGGCATAGCGGCTCAGGTGCGCATCTGGATGAACCACACATGCACCCTAGCCGCGAAACGCTGGCAACCTAGGCCGGGTGGTGCTTGGGGTCATGCGGACTCTCCGGAGTCTGGGGATGCGGCCCAACGAAGTCCCCGTCATCACCGACGGTGACCGCCCGATCGATCACGATCAGCACTTGTGGGACAGCGCCGCAGCCGGAAGATCCTTGTGCTGTGTGGGGTCCACAGCCTCAATGCTGGTGAGGAAGGCATCGGCATCGATCTTCGAACCATTGACCCAGGTGCCCAGCACGCTGACCTGCTCGGTGAGTTTGTCCATATCAACCGTGTACGGGTCGGCAGACAACTCGACCAGGTCGGCGAGTTTGCCGACCTCGATGGAGCCGAGATCTCGATCACGGAAGAGCTGGTGAGCTGCGTTGATCGTGTGGGCCTTCAAGGCATCGTCGAGGGTGACCTGCTGCTCGGGGCCGTGCAGAGTTCCCGAAGGTGTCCGTCGAGTCACCATGCATTGCACATTCAACAGCGGCTTAGGCGGACTCACCGCACCGTCATTGTGGAAGGTCACCACAGCTCCGGAGCGGAACGCAGCCCCCGCCTGCATCCACTGACTGCCAATCTCCGTCGGGAACATCTGCCCGTCAAGAAGATCACCCCAGTAGATGAACTGGGCGGGAAGCATCGAGATCGAGACTCCCAGGGCAGCCGCTCGCTCGAACTGATCTCCGCGGCAGCCGCCCACATGCTCGACGCGCCAGCGGTGATCGGAACCCAAGAGCCCGTTCACCGAGAGAGCATGCTCATACGCATCGAGGACGTTATCGAGACCGACATCGCCATTGACGTGGAAGGCGAACTGCCAGCCCATCGGGGCGTACTTGGCCAGAACCTGATCGAGTTCGGAGCGGGTGTAGTTCATCATCGACTCACCGCTGGGGCCCAGCGGGATCTGAGCATGGGCGACCACCGGTGAATCCAGGTAGGGAAACGACGACGCGATCGTGCCGACCCACGGTGATCCATCAGCCCACAGTTTGATGCCCTGCTTCCACAGCATCGCTTCCGGTGCCGATGACGTGATCTTCTCGCCGCAGTCGGCTTCGATCGACATGTGATACAGCGCCATGCGCACCGGAGCGTTGGGGACAGCCATACAGGCTTCATAGCCGGGGAGCATGTTGCCCTGGTAGGTGTGCTCGGTCGTCATCGTGATGCCGTTCGTCGACATGAGTTTGAGGAACTGCGCGAGAGACATGAGGGGATGGGGTACCGCCTCCGCGAGGACCTTCGCCACGGCGGCGAGGATCGCCGATGTCTCGTAGGCGCGCCCATTCGAGGTTCCGTCCGCATTGCGTCCATATCGCGCACCCACCGGGTCAGCCGGCGGCTTGGCGTCGGGCCACCCGTTCAACGCGATGGTCGCCGAGTTGAAATACGCCTCATGCCCGGAGTTGTCGATCACCACGACCGGGCGCGACGGGAACATCTCATCGAGTTCGGTGTTCGTCAACTCCGGTGCACCCTGGAGCAGCCGATCGAGGCCATTGAACATCAGCGCCTTGCCCGCGGGGGTCTCGCTATCGAGTTTGCGCCAGAACGCCTGCACATCCGCATAGGTCGGATAACCCATGAAGGGCGAGATCCAGTGCGCGGGTTCCTGGGTGATCATCCCACCCAGTGCCGGATGGCTGTGCGGATCGATGAACCCGGGCATGACCACCGATGCGCCCAGATCGGTCACCGGGACCCCGGGCGCGGCGGCCTGCACATCGGCGAGCGAACCGACCGCGGTGATGGCACCGGTTGTCGAGTCGATCGCGATGGCCTCAGCACGCGGCTGAGCATCGTTCATCGTGATGATGGTGGAAGCTTTGATGATGCGATCGGTGGCCATGCCCGGCTCCAAAACTATCGTCGGTTTCTGTCGGTTTCTGTCGGTTTCCGTCCGCCCCTGGCGACGCATCTCCACCCTGCCACCACCGCCATCACCATGGCAAACTCGCAGGTGAATTCCTTCTTTCCTCCGCCTTTCCTCCGCCTTTCACCCCGTGGTCCTGCGTCGCTCATGCGAGCGCTGCCTAGGATGTGGCCCCATGGCATCCCCACCGTCACCTCCGTACCCCCGCATGCCCGAGAAACCCAGCATCGATGGGATCGAGGCCACGTGGGTACGCGCCTGGGAGGAATCGGGGATCTATCGTTTCGACCGCACCAAGACCCGAGACCAGGTCTATTCGATCGACACGCCTCCCCCGACGGTGAGCGGATCCTTGCACGTGGGCCACGTGTTCTCCTACACCCACACCGACTGCATCGCCCGCTATAAGCGGATGCGCGGGTTCGAGGTGTTCTATCCGATGGGCTGGGATGACAACGGCCTGCCCACCGAGCGGCGGGTCCAGAACTACTTCGGAGTGCGCTGCGATCCGTCCTTGCCCTATGACCGTGATTTCACGCCGCCAGAAAAACCGGATGCGAAGAACCAGATTCCGATCTCGCGGCGCAATTTCGTTGCTCTGTGCGAGCAACTCACCGTCGAGGACGAGGTCGCCTTCGAAGACCTGTGGCGACGCCTGGGCCTGTCCATCGATTGGTCGCAGACGTATCAGACGATCGATGACAACGCCCGGTCGGTGTCGCAGCGGGCATTCCTGCGTAATCTCGCACGCGGGGAGGCCTATCAGTCGGAGGCACCGACCCTGTGGGATGTCACGTTCCGGACTGCGGTCGCCCAAGCCGAACTCGAGGACCGCGAGCGTCCCGGCGCCTACCACCGCATCGGCTTCCCCCGCGTGAATGAGCCCGATAACCGCGTATTCATCGAAACGACGCGACCGGAACTGCTCGCAGCCTGCGTGGCTCTGGTCGCTCACCCCGACGACGAGCGGTATGCCGCCCTATTCGGCCAGCACGTGCGCACGCCGCTGTTCGACGTGGAGGTCCCGGTCGTCGCTCATCACCTGGCCGATCCGGACAAGGGATCGGGCATCGCGATGATCTGCACCTTCGGTGACCTCACCGATGTCACCTGGTGGCGCGAACTGCAACTACCGACCCGACCGATCATCGGCTGGGACGGTCGCGTCCTATCCGATGTTCCAGGCTGGATCACTGCACCCACCGGCCGCGCGACCTATGAGCAGCTCGCGGGCGCCACATCGCACACCGCCCGCGAACGCATGGTCGAAGCGCTCGCCGAATCCGGCTACACCGAGGGTGAGCCGCGCGAGATCACCCACCCGGTGAAGTTCTTCGAGAAAGGCGAGCGCCCGCTGGAAATCGTTACCACCCGGCAGTGGTATCTCACCAACGGCGGTCGCGACGAAGGCTTACGCGGACAGCTCCTGGAACGGGGCCGCCAACTGCGCTGGCACCCCGAGCACATGCGGGTGCGCTACGAGAACTGGGTCGAAGGCCTCAATGGCGACTGGCTGGTCTCGCGCCAACGATTCTTCGGCGTGCCCATCCCGGTGTGGTACCCCCTCGACGAGCAGGGCAACCCCCGATATGACTCACCCCTCGTCCCCGATGAGAGCGACCTGCCCGTCGACCCGTCCTCGGACACTCCGGCTGGCTACACCCCCGAGCAGCGGGGTGCGCCCGGCGGATTCATCGCCGACCCCGACGTGATGGACACCTGGGCGACATCGTCGCTGAGCCCCCAGATCGCCGGGGGTTGGGAGCGCGATGACGATCTATGGTCGCGGGTGTTCCCCATGGATCTGCGCCCGCAGGCTCACGAGATCATCCGCACCTGGCTGTTCTCCTCCGTGGTGCGATCGCACCTGGAATTCGACTCGCTGCCGTGGACCGATGCGGCCATCAGCGGCTGGATCCTCGACCCCGATCGCAAGAAGATGAGCAAGTCCAAGGGCAACGTCGTCACTCCCATGGGACTGCTCGATGAGCATGGCTCCGACGCGGTGCGGTACTGGGCGGCATCCGGGCGACCGGGAACCGATACCGCCTTCGACGTGGGGCAGATGAAGATCGGTCGGCGCCTGGCGATCAAGATCCTCAACGCAAGCAAGTTCGTTCTCGGCAATGGCGCCACGATGAACACCGGGGCCATTACCGAGCCTCTCGATCTAGCCCTCCTCGCCCGGCTTGCTCAGGTCGTCGAAGCCGCGACGGATGCCTTCGAGAACTACAACTACACCCGCGCCCTGGAACTGACCGAGTCGTTCTTCTGGGCGTTCACCGATGACCATGTCGAGTTGGTCAAGGAACGCGCCTACGGCGGTCAGGGCGAACAGGCCGCGGACTCAGCGAAAGCCACCCTGGCACTGACCCTGAGTGTGCAGTTGCGCCTGTTCGCACCGTTCCTGCCGTTCGTGACCGACGAGGTGTGGTCGTGGTGGCAGGAGGGTTCGATCCACCGAAGTTCGTGGCCGACAGTGGCCGAACTGCCCTCGGGTGGCGACCCTGCGATCGTCGATGATGTGGCTGCCACCTTGAGCGCGGTGCGCCGCGCCAAGAGCGAGGCGAAAGTGTCGATGAAAGCCGAGGTGGACCAGGTGATCATCACCGCTCCCGAAGAGTCTTTGACCCGGCTGCGCATGGCCGCGGCCGACCTCGCTGCTGCAGGACGCATCGCGAAGGTCGACTATCGAGACGGACAGGAATTCAGCGTCGACGTGACCCTGGCGTAGCGCGGGAGACTTACGCGGATTCCTTGCGCGCGCGGGTGCGCTTAGGCGGTTCGACCTCTCGTGGCACCAGGGTGGGCAGCACGTTATCGCGCACTGTGTCGCCGTTGACGACGACCCGTGCCACGTCGGGGCGGCTTGGCACGTCGTACATGACATTGAGCAGAACCTCTTCGAGGATCGCCCGCAGGCCGCGAGCGCCCGTGCCGCGCAGGAGCGCCTGGTTCGCGATCTCCTCCAATGCCTCGGGGGCGAATTCCAGTTCCACCCCGTCGAGGTCGAATAACCGCTCGTACTGCTTCACCAGTGCGTTGCGCGGCTCGGTCAAGACCTGCACCAACGACTCCTGGTCCAACCGGGTCACGGAGGTGAAGACCGGGAGGCGGCCGACGAATTCCGGGATCATCCCGAACTTCAACATGTCCTCGGGCATGACGTAGGAGAAGATGTCGTCGGGGTTGGTATCCCCCAGCGAGGAGTCGTCGTCGACCAGATCGAAGGTGAAGCCGACCCGCTTCTTGCCGATTCTTGATTCGATGATCGTGTCGAGGCCGGCGAATGCGCCACCGACGATGAACAGCACATTCGTGGTGTCGATCTGGATGAACTCCTGATGCGGGTGTTTGCGCCCGCCCTGCGGCGGCACCGATGCCGTGGTGCCCTCCAGGATCTTCAGCAGAGCCTGCTGGACGCCCTCACCGGAGACATCACGGGTGATCGAGGGGTTCTCGCTCTTGCGGGCGATCTTGTCGATCTCGTCGATGTAGATGATGCC
>JAGYOB010000021.1 GCA_018399515.1 Candidatus Nanopelagicales bacterium | reverse complement strand
CCCCAATACGGAATCGAACCGTAGACCTTCTCCTTACCATGGAGACGCTCTACCGACTGAGCTATTGGGGCGGTGAAGCCTGAGCAGACTACACTCACCGACCCCTTCGAGCACAGTCGGGGAGGCCGACCCGGGAGCCCCCACTCTCGCTCACGGCTGCGGTCGCGGGAGTCGGGTCGGTGCGCAAGGCTGGCCCCATGGCTACCAACGCTCGCTGGACCGCCGCCGATATCCCCGACCTGACCGGGAACACCGCCATCGTGACCGGCGCCAACTCCGGGATCGGCCTGGTCACCGCCGAGGAACTCGCCGCCCATGGGGCACAGGTCACGCTTGCCGTGCGTGACCAGCAGCGCGGTCGCAGCGCCGCCGATCAGATCCGTTCGCGCTACCCGGACGCTCAGGTCGAGGTCGGCAGCTGTGATCTGGCGAGCCTGGACTCGGTGCGGACCTTCGCCGCAACCTGGCGTGAGGATCATTCCGATGGCCTCGACCTCCTGGTCAATAACGCTGGCGTCATGGCGATTCCCCGGCGCGACAGCGCCGACGGCTTCGAGATGCAACTTGCAACCAACCACCTCGGCCACTTCGCGCTCACCGGGTTGCTGAACGTCGCCCTCCGTGACAACGCCCGTGTGGTGACGGTGTCGTCCCAGGCTCATCGAATGGGTCGAATGAACTTCGACGACCTCATGAGCGAACGCTCCTACTCTCCTTGGCGGGCGTACGGGCAGAGCAAACTGGCCAACCTGCTGTTCGCCGGCGAGTTCCAACGCCGCCTGGCCGCTGCGGGCTCCTCGGTACGTTCCGTCGCCGCGCACCCGGGATACGCCGCAACGAACCTGCAGTCAGTGGGTCCTGCGATGTCGGGCAGCCGCGTCCAGGCGACCTTGACCTCAGTGGCGAATCGGGTGCTGGCCCAAAGCGCGCAGATGGGGGCGTTACCCACATTGTTCGCCGCAACCGCACCGGCAGTAAACGGCGGGGACTACGTCGGTCCCGGTGGTTTCGCCGAGCAACGCGGGCACCCGAAGGTGGTCGGGATGTCCACGGCCGCCAAGGACCCGCACGCCGCCCAGCTGCTCTGGCAGGTCAGCGAGGAACTGACCGAGGTCTGCTACCCCTGATCGGCGGTCGTGCCGCACCTGTCAATCGCGGCGGGCAGCCTGACGACGCATTTCGGCCTTCGCCAGCGAGGCTTCGTGCACCTCGTCGGGGCCGTCAGCCAGCCGGAGCGTGCGGATGCCCGCAAATGCCTCGGCCAGCGGGAAGTCGTCGCTGACTCCCCCACCACCGTGAACTTGGATCGCCTTGTCGAGGATCCATTCGACGGTCCGGGGAGTCGCGATCTTGATGGCTTGGATCTCGGTGTGGGCACCTTTGTTGCCGACAGTGTCCATGAGCCACGCGGTCTTGAGAACCAGCAGCCGCAGTTGCTCGAGGCGGACCCGCGACTGCGCGATCCACTCGCGCACAACTCCCTGGTCGGCCAGCGGCCTGCCGAATGCGACGCGCTGGGATGCGCGGTCGCACATCAATTCGATAGCGACCTCGGCTACGCCGATCGAGCGCATGCAGTGGTGGATGCGGCCTGGGCCCAAGCGGGCCTGCGCGATCGCGAATCCGCCGCCCTCCTCGCCGATCAGATTGGTGACCGGCACACGCACGTCCTCGAACCGCAGCACCCCGTGGCCGCCGTGGCTGGCGTCCTTGTATCCGAACACCGTCGTACCGCGCTCGATCGTCAACCCGGGGGTGTCTCGCGGGACGAGGACCTGACTCTGCTGCCGGTGCCGGTCAGCGTCCGGATCGGTCTTGCCCATCACGATGAAGATCGCGCAGTCGGGGTTCATCGCACCGGTCGTCCACCACTTCACCCCGTTGATGACGTAGTGGTCCCCATCACGAACGATCGAGGTCTGGATATTGGTCGCATCGGAGGACGCCACCGCCGGCTCGGTCATCGCGAAACCTGAACGAATGTCACCGTTGAGGAGCGGTTCGAGCCACTGCTCCTGCTGCTCGGGAGTACCGAAATCGTTCAAGACCTCCATGTTCCCGGTATCGGGAGCCGCGCAGTTCAGTGCAGGGGGAGCCAGGTGGATGCTGCGCCCGGTGAGTTCGGCGAGCGTCGCGTACTGCAGATTGGTCAGTCCGGCACCGCGCTCCCCGGGCAGGAAGGCGTTCCACAGGCCGAGGCTGCGCGCCTGGTCCTGCAACTGCTTCAGAATCGGTGTGCGGCTCCAGGCCCACGGGTTATCGAGTTCGCGCATCTGGTCGCCGAAAACCGCCTCGGCAGGATGAATCTCATCGCGGAGGAATCCTTCGAGGACCTCCCGTAGGTCGCGCGTGCGAGCATCGATGGCGAATTCCATGGGATGTCCTTCGGTCGGGTGACGGCGACGTCACGATGTGGTGGCAGCGGGTTCGGTTGAGAGCGGGCGGGTTGCCTGGAGTACCGCCTCACTCAAAGCCGCGGTGCGCAACTGTGTGAACTGCTGGTACTCCTCATCGGCCACCATCGCAGTAAACGCCGCCCGGTTCGGATAGGACACCAGCAGCACCATGTCCCACTCCTGCCCGGGTTCGGCCACGAGGACGGTCGACCCTTCGCCGGCGTACACCACGGTGGCGCCGTATCGGGGCAGGAATGTCTGGGTGACAGCGCGTGCGTACTCGTCATACGAGGCACGACCGCCGTCGACGAATCGCAGGAGGTTCAGCATCACGACCGGCCCACCGGGGTCGTCATCGATCAGCCGCTTCAGATCGGCCCCGCGCGGGTTGATGGCCATGTGTCCCTCCCCAATCTGGCGACCGCCCGGTGGCAGCCCTGTGTCGGGTTTGCGATGGTGCTTCCGGTGGCAGGTGCAGGATTCGAACCTGCGTAGGCTTTCGCCGACGGATTTACAGTCCGCTCCCATTGGCCGCTCGGGCAACCTGCCG
>JAGYOB010000020.1 GCA_018399515.1 Candidatus Nanopelagicales bacterium | reverse complement strand
CCTTGCTAACGCCCTGCAGTACCTGCCCAGCGTGCACCAGGAACAGAATCTTGACGAGGCTGTGCACCTGTACGAGCAGCTCCTCGCCTATCGGGATCCCGGCATCGATCCGCTCGGCGTCGCCCGAATTCTTGCGAACCAGGGCAACGCGCTCGGACATCTCGGTGTGTTCTCGGATGCTCGGGAGAAGTTGACCCTGGCTCGAGAGCTGTTCGACCAATGCGATGACGATGACGGTGTCGCGACCGTCGACGAACTGCTCGCGAGCGTCGAGCAGGCTGCGTTAGGAGCTGCGGGCTGATGGAACTCCACCTGCGTCAACAATTCGAACTGATGCTGTCCGAGGCGACCGGAAACTTCGTCGAGCGCATCGTGCATCGATGCGGTGGCGAAGATGAGGCACTGCGGCGCCTCCAGGAGGACCCGAATTCCGACGGGGTATGGATCGAAGAATTCGTTAACGCCTTCTTCGAAGAACACCTGCTGACGAGCGTCGGCGGTGCCTGTTTCGTTCTCGAAGCACTCGAGCGCCGCTCGGTGCCTGCCGACGCAGGTGGCCCGGTTGCCGAGGTTGTCCCTCGACTCGCCCGGGCGGCATTCGCCGACGTACTCGCCGTCCAAGCAGCCCAACTCATCCAACGCACTCTCGTCTACCGATAGGAGCCCGGCCGTGTCTGACGAACCCGCGAATTTCGAGGATCTCGCTCGTCGTGTCGACGAGTTGCGTGATCGCGTCCACCATGAGGACCCGCACGTCGCTGAATTGCTGGACGAGACAGTCGAGGCGATCACGGCTTTCAATCGTGTCGGCTTGATCGCGTTGGTCCAGCGGATGCGCAACGACCCCCGCGGGCAGGAGTTGCTCTTCGAGGCGGTCGACCAGCCTGAGGTCATGGCACTGCTCGTCTCCCACGGCCTGGTGCGCGCTGACCTGACCCTCGAGGTGTTGAGGGCTGTGGAACAGATCCGGCCGTATCTGGTCGCAAGTTCGGTGGAATTCGACGTCGATCGCGTCGAGGGCGACGTGGTGTACGTCCGATATCCCACCGGATGCAGCGCCCCGTCTGACTCCGTCAAAGATGAGATCCGTCAAGTCCTGCTGTCCCGCGTCACCGGGCTTCGAGCTGTGGAGGAAGTCGCACCGGCCGGCAACGGCGCATTCATCTCCTTAGACACCCTCCGCATCGGGGCACCCGCCGAACTGTGACCACGCATCTCGCGGGTGCCCGACCGGTCATGAGGTTGGGCGCCTCCTCGCCCGGGGGCCTAATGCTGCCGGCGGCCGAACCGACACCCGGTCAGATGTACGCCCCTCGCGGCGTGTGGACCGACGGGCAACGGATCATCGTGTGCGACTCCGGCAACCATCGGGTCCTGATCTGGCACACATGGCCGAACCAGGACGGTGCCCATGCCGACACCGTCATCGGCCAACCCGACATGTTCAGCGAAGGGCCCGCAGCCGGTGGCCAGGATGTGGAGCGCGGGCTCTATCTGCCTACAGGAGTCGACGTCATCGATGGCGACCTAGTCGTCGCCGATGCCTGGCATCACCGACTCCTCGTCTTCGACGGGATCCCTGAACATGACTTCACGAAGCCGCGCGCGATTATCGGGCAGGACGATCCGTCGTCAGTGGAACCCAACAGGGGCGGTGAGCCCACGATGTCCACCCTGTACTGGCCATTCGGGTTCGGCGTGGTCGCGGGAGCATTCTGGATCGCCGACACCGGAAATAGGCGGGTCCTGGGGTGGCACGGGCCGCATGTGCCAGAACCGGGGCGACCTGCTGACATCCTCCTCGGCCAAGACGACCCCGGACAACATTCGGATAATCGGGGTACGGGCATCGGTGCCAGCAGTTTTCGCTGGCCTCATGCGATCTGCGGAGACGACGACACGATGCTCATCGCTGACGCCGGCGATCATCGACTCCTGGGATGGACACCACCGCCGAGCGACCATGACCGGCCCGCTGATCTTGTTCTCGGCCAATCCGATGCTGATACGAACGACGAATTCAAGAATCGTCCTCAGGGTTCCCAGAGGCTGCGATTCCCTTACAGTTCGGTGGTCATCGGCGATCGACTAGCCGTCGCCGATACGTCCAATAACCGGGTGCTGCTGTGGGATGCCATCCCGCGAAGCGGTTCGGCCATTCCAGCAGACTTCGTACTCGCACAACCGGACATGGATGCCAATGGCGAGAACCGATGGGACGCCGTCGCTGATGACTCCCTGTGCTGGCCCTACGGCATGTGCGCCTCGGGGAATCTGCTCGCAATTGCAGATTCCGGCAACAACCGCGTGGTGGTGTGGCAGGTGCCATGACGATTCGGCGCCTGCGCATCACCGTGACGGGAATCGTCCAGGGAGTGGGCTTCCGACCCTTCGTCCACACCACGGCGACGGGGCTCGACCTGGTGGGCTTCGTCGGCAACGATGACGCTGGCGTCTTCATCGAGGCCGAGGGATCCACCGCAGCACTTGAGACATTCGTTCAGACCCTTCGCGACGGACTCCCGCCTCTTGCGCACATTGACACGATCGACGGTTTCGATATTCCCATCACGGGCGAATCTGACTTCACCATCGTCAAAAGTCGCCGGCAATCCGGCACCGTCACCTCGATACCCCCCGATACTGCAGTCTGCGAAGACTGCTGGCGGGATGTCCTTGATCCTTTGAATCGCCGACACCGTTACCCCTTCACCACGTGCACCCACTGCGGCCCTCGGTACACCCTGATCACCGGGCTTCCCTATGACCGGCCGCGCACAACAATGGCGTCGTTCGATCTGTGCAGTGATTGCGAGCAGGAGTACACCGACATCAGGGACCGGCGCTTCCATGCCCAGCCGATCGCCTGCCCAACCTGCGGCCCACAACTCACGTTCACAGACGGAGTAACCCAGCTGCACGGCGACGAGGCCTTAGGGGCTGCCCTTGTCGCTCTTGATGCCGGCAGGATCGTCGCGATCAAAGGAATCGGGGGGTATCACCTCGCGTGCGATGCCCAAAACCCCGATGCGGTCAACCGGCTGCGCGAACGGAAGCGACGCGGTAGCAAGCCGTTTGCGGTCATGGTCGCCGATCTCGCGGCCGCACAGGCGATCGTTCATCTCGATGATGATCGTGCGCAACTCTTGCAATCACGTGAAGCACCGATCGTGCTTTCGCCCTCCATGGATCAGCAACTGCAGCAGTCGGTAGCGCCCGGCCAGAATCGGATAGGTGTCATGGTGGCCTACAGTCCGTTGCATCGGCTGCTGTTCACTTCTCATCCGAATCATCCGGAAACACCCGCTCCGAGTGCCCTGGTGATGACAAGCGGCAATCTCGTCGACGAACCGCTATGCCTGGATCCCGATGAGGCACAAGAACGCCTCGCGAACATCGCTGATGCCTTCGTGCACCACGATCGAGAAATTCATGTGGCGTGTGATGATTCGGTGATCGCCGAGACCGGGCAGCCGGTGCGTCGCAGCCGAGGTTACGCCCCACTGCCGATCCGCCTTCCCATGAGCGCACCACCCCTCCTCGCTGTGGGCGGCGAGATGAAAACCACGCTGTGCCTGGCTCACGGTGATCGTGCGTGGCTGAGCCAACACATCGGAGACACCGCGAACCTCGAAACGCTGTCTCTGCTCGATCGCACAGCAACCACGATGAGCGAACTCCTGCGCATCGATCCAGAGATCATCGTCACCGATCAGCATCCCAACTATCTGTCCCGACGATGGGGCACGGAATTCGCCGCGACGATCGCAGCTGAGACCTATGCCGTTCAACACCATCACGCCCATCTCGCCTCACTGCTGGCAGAGCATCATTGCAATCCCGGCGAGCAGGTGATCGGTTTCGCCTTCGATGGCACCGGATACGGCGACGACGCCACGATCTGGGGAGGAGAGGTCCTGCTGGGCGACTACTCACAGGTGAGTCGCGCCGGGCATCTGCGGCCCATTCCACTACCCGGTGGAGACGCGGCTATCTCGCGGCCTGCTCGCACCGCCCTCGCCCATCTGCGCTCCGCCGGCATCACCGACCTGTCAGACCTCGCGCCGCTTGCCGCGCTCGATCCCGCCGAGCGTCGAGTCCTCGAACAGATGCTTGATTCCGGCAGCCACTGCACCCCCACGACGAGCATGGGTCGCCTCTTCGATGCTGTGTCGAGCCTGCTCGATGTCTGCCACAGCGCCGACTACGAGGGTCAGGCGGCGATCGAGCTCGAGACCCTCGCTGAGGCAGGCCGCCAGTCGCGCTCCACAGACGAGTTCACGATCGACCAGCACGAGGGCTCTCTCGTCGCCGATCCTGCTCCGGTGCTGGCCGGCCTCGTGGCTGGTGTGCGGGCGATGATCCCCAGGGCGGAACTCGCCTGGCGCTTCCACGAGGCTGTTGCCCAGGCTGTGAAGCGATTCGCCGAGGAGATCCGGGCGGACACCGGGGTGCAGATCGCAGGATTGACCGGAGGAGTATTCGCAAATCGCACCCTCGAGGCCCTGTGTCGGGAGAAACTGGAGTCAGCAGGATTCACGGTCCTGGTGCACCGGACCGTGCCCCCCAACGACGGTGGGCTCGCCCTCGGGCAAGCAGCCGTCGCCGCTATGAGAGGTGGAGGTTGACATGTGCCTGGGAGTTCCCGGACGTGTAGAGCAGGTGTGGGAGGCCGATGGCACCCGAATGGCCACCGTCGACTTCGGTGGTGTCCGCAAGGAAGTCTGCCTGGCATATGTGCCCGACGTCACCGTCGGGGACTACACGATCGTTCATGTGGGTTTCGCGCTGACCAAATTAGATGAAGCTTCGGCACTGGAGACCTTGGAACTGTTCCGCAGCGTCGGATTATTGGAGGAGGAGTTCGGTCCCGTCGCGGGCATGGAGGCCGCCTCGTGAAGTATCTCGATGAGTTCGGCGATCCCGACCTTGCCGAGCGTCTCCTCGACGAGATCCGCCGAACCGTGACCCAACCCTGGGCGCTCATGGAGGTCTGCGGCGGTCAGACCCACACGATCATCCGAAACGGCATCGATCAGCTCCTTCCCGATGAGGTGACCCTCATCCACGGGCCCGGTTGTCCCGTCTGCGTCACCCCTTTGGAAACCATCGATCGCGCGATGGCCATCGCCGCGCGCGACGACGTCATCTTCTGCTCATTCGGAGACATGGTTCGCGTGCCCGGCTCGAGCAAGGATCTGTTCCGTGTCAAGAGCGAGGGTGGCGATGTGCGGATCGTCTACTCCCCCCTCGACGCTGTCCGCATCGCTCAGGACAACCCAGACAAGCAGGTCGTGTTCTTCGGTATCGGATTCGAAACCACCGCCCCGGCGAACGCGATGACCGTTCAGATGGCTGATCGGCTCGGCATCAAGAATTTCTCGCTCCTGGTTTCGCATGTCCTCGTACCTCCAGCAATGACGGCGATCATGGAATCCCCCACAAGGCGCGTCCAAGGCTTCCTGGCCGCCGGACACGTGTGCACCGTGATGGGCATGTCGCAATACGAGCCACTCGTGCAGCGCTACAACGTCCCGATCGTCGTCACCGGTTTCGAACCCCTGGACGTTCTGGAAGGAATCCGACGCACCCTGCTGCAACTCGAGCAGGGTCGAGCCGAACTCGAGAACGCCTATCCGCGGGCTGTGGCACCCGAGGGAAATCCGACTGCTCAGTCTGTCGTGGCCGACGTCTTCGACGTGTGTGACCGGCCCTGGCGTGGGATCGGGCTGATTCCTCAATCAGGCTGGCGCCTGTCGGATAAGTACGCCCAGTTCGACGCCGAGCAACGCTTCGATGTCACCGGCATCCAGACTGAGGAATCCGGTGAATGTCGCTCCGGCGAGGTCCTACAGGGGCTGATCAAGCCCAACGAGTGCGAAGCCTTCGGCACGACATGCACGCCTCGGTCACCTCTCGGGGCTCCCATGGTGTCCAGCGAAGGTGCATGCGCCGCCTACTACCAGTTCCGCCGACTTCAGACACCTGCGGGAGCATCTGCTTCATGAGTCCCGAACCGCTCGACCTCGAGAACTGGTCGTGCCCGGTCCCCTTGCGAGACCACCCCAACATCGTGCTCGGGCACGGCGGTGGCGGCACGCTGTCCCATGAACTCGTCCAGCACCTGTTCGTTCCCGCCTATGGCGATTCCGATGGCGTGCTCGCTCAACTCGGAGACGCCGCCATCGTGGCAGCCGGTGCTACGCGCCTCGCGATGACCACCGACTCCTATGTCGTGCGGCCAAGGTTCTTCCCTGGGGGCAACATCGGTGATCTGGCTATCAACGGCACGGTGAACGACCTGGCGGTCACCGGTGCGACGCCGTTGTACCTCACCGTCGGCATGGTGCTCGAAGAAGGGCTTCCCCTCGAGGAGT
>JAGYOB010000019.1 GCA_018399515.1 Candidatus Nanopelagicales bacterium | reverse complement strand
CCGTTATTCGTCATCGTCAGGCGATAGGTCACCACCGAACCTGCCGGGATGATCGATCGCGTAGCGCGCTTGGTCAGCGCCAGATCTGCGGCCCGTTGGAGCACGGCGGTGGTCTGAGATCGGTTGTTCCTACGATCCACATCTTCGATCGTGCCGGCCACGCGGGCGCGGGAATCGACCTGCGTGCCCTGGTCGGGTGTGGTGGACACGATGGAGATGGTGGGGAGTGTCTGGCCGAACGGCAGACCGGACTGGGTCACACAGGTGATGCGTTCGCCGGACACCTCGCACTCCCAGCCCTCGCCGCTGACGCGCGGCGGGATTGGCTCCGCTCCGCCGTCCTGGTTGATCACCACGCGGATCGGGCCTGGCTCGTCGGCGGGGCCGTTATTGCGCACCGAGACCTCGGTTCGCCACCGGTCACCCGACTCCAGCAGGGTGGGTCCGAAGTGTGCGACGTCAAGATCGACCACCTCGCGCACCGAGTGCGTCACCGTCGTCGTTGCGGGGTCACCCGGTGAGGTCGGGGTCGCGGTGACGGTGTTCGTGACCTGTCCCTGGGCGGTGGTTGCGACCGTGCCCTTGATGGCGATCGGGGGCAGAGCGGCACCGACCGGGAGCTGTGCCCCCGTCTGACAGGTGACCAGCTGCCCGGTGATCGAGCAATCCCACCCTTCGCCCACGGCAACCACCGGTTCGATGGCATCGGGCACCGTGTCGGTGATCGTCACGCCAACCGCATCGGTCGGGCCAGCATTGCCGACCACGACGTCGTACACCGCTGCCGAACCCGCTGCGATCGCGCCGCCGGCATTGACCCCGCGTAGTGACTTGGCAACGGTCAATGCCGAGAACGGATCGGTGGTGACATCGACGAATGCCAGCGCAGGTGTGGGCCCCGGCGTTGCTGTCGTGACCTCCAGGGTGTTGCGGAACGTGCGGTTCGGTGTCGTCCAGGCCGGGTTGGTCTGCGCGGTCACCTGCACATCAACGCGCTCTCCCACCCCGAGGGCCATAGCGAGGCAATCGACGACGGCGTCGGACACTGGAGCGCACTGCGCGTTGCCCCCGGTCACTCGAACCGAGGACACACTCAGATCAAGATCGCCGAGGTTGTCGAAGAGGGACACTTTGCGTGCGGTGGACGGACCGGTATTGGTCACGCTCAGGGTGAACGTAACGTCGTCACCGGCGATGACACGCATCGGTGATGCGGTTTTCTCAGTGACGAGGGCGGCGGATGCGCGCACGGTGATGGGTGCGGTGGCCGCGTTGTTCTGCGGCTGAGCATCCGGTGCCGGTGACGACACTGATCCGGTCAGGGCAAAGGTGGCCGGCGGTGCATCAGGATCTGCCGCGCGCACCTGCAGGGTCAGGGGTGGCGCATTCGCCCCCGGTGCCAGGGGGCCATTCGACCAGGTGCAGGTGACAATCTGATCTGCCAGCGAGCACTGCCACGGACTGCCGGCCGGCGGAGTGAGCTCGAGGTCGTGCAGTCGGGAGAAACGCACCGTGATGGGTCCGCTATCCACCGATGGGCCGTTATTGCGCACCGTGAAGGTCACCGGCTGCGCGCTGCCCCCGGCGATCAGTTCCACGTCTGATGTTGTGGTGAGGGCAAGATCGGCGAGGGATTCCACGGTGATGACATCGACCGCGCGATCGTTGAGTGGATCGACATCGATGATGCCGCTGTCGGTGCTGATCACGGACGTGACGGTCTTGTCCTCGGTTTCACCCGCGGCGACCGAGACCGGCAGCACCAGATCGCGCACGAGTGTTCCCGGTGACCAGGGCTCAGAGAGGACATGGGTGCACCGGATCGTCACCGCGGCGTTGGCTGCGCTGGCTGACGCAGGGCTGCAGGCCCATTCCGAATCGGACTGCGCCCCCATGGCGGTTCCCGCGGGAATCGTGATCGTTTGGGTCACCGTCACCCCAGCCGGGATGATGGCCGGGCCCACGTTGTAAGCGCGTGCGGTGACCGGAACCGCCGGTCCGCCGGCAATGGCGCGACCGGGGTGGGACAGGCTCTCGATCAGGTCGATCACCTGGGCGCGATCGGTGGTGTCAGTGGCGGAGTTATTGCCCGGCACCGGATCAGGTTCGGCACCGCTCACCGTCGCGGTGTTGGTGACGAGTTCATTGGGGGAGTCGATGAGTCGTGCACTGAGGATGATCTTGCCGGCGGTCTGCCCAGCGGCAAGGGGCTGATCGAGGGTGCAGGTTCCCGCCATGTCGCACGTCCATCCCTCACCGCTGGCCGACACGAATTCCAAATCGGCTGGCACCGGATCATCCACACGCACCGACGTGGCCTGGCTCGGTCCGTTATTGCGGACTAGCAGGGTGTAGGTCATCACCTCACCCACGACGGCCTGGCCCTCGTGTGTCTTCGTGATAGCGAGATCAGCTGAGCGCTGCACGATGAAACGTGCTTCAGAACTGTTATTCGATGGGTCCGGATCTGCTGTTGCACTGGACACGACGACGGAGTTGCGCAGGGTCGAGCCGGTCGGTGCGTCCGGGGGAATCGCAACGGTGATGGTGATCGTGGGCGCGAGTGCATCGGCGGCCAGGGTGGCGCGGGTGCAGCGCACCTGAGGGGGTGCAGCCGTACACGACCAGCCCGCACCTTCGGCTGAGACGAAGCCCGCCCCGACCGGAAGCGTGTCGAGCACCTCGACCGCAGTAGCCGATCCTGGCCCGAGGTTGCGAACCGCGATGGCATAGGACGCCGAACGCCCAGCCGTTGCGGCGGGTGGTGTTGCGGTGCTGTTGGCGGTCTTGTCCACTGCAAGATCAGCATCGGTGGAGATCACGGTCAAACTGACCAGGTTGGACCGTCCAGAGACTGCGAATCCTGATGTCGCGGCGTTGCCGGCGACGGAGAAGTCATTACTCAGTCTCGTATTGTGCGGGGTCGAGGTATCGACGCGCATCCGATAGCGGATCGACACCGAATCTCCGATGCCCAGTGTGCCACCGGATGTTGCATCAGCGCCTGTGCCCACCCGAACCACGAGGCGATCGGAGGCCAGCGTGACGCGTGGGTCGCTATCGGAGAGTGGTTCACCATCGAGGGTCAGGCTGTCGGGAACATAGGTCGCGCCAGCAGGAAGCACATCGGTGATGACGGTGTCTGTCGAGGAATCGCCGTTATCGACGGTGACGTCATTGCGCAGGTTGAGGGTGTATTCGATTTCATCACCCGCACGTAACACATCACCGTTGAGATCGAGCCCGGATTTCTCGGCTGCGAAGCGCGGAGAGAACAACTCTGTGGAGAACGTCAAAGCAACCGGGTAATACTGATCGCCTGTCGACGATGCCTGGAATCGCGCGCTCGTCGCATCATTGTCGATCCGCCCTGTTGCGTCGACGATGCCGGCATCGAAGCCGAGTTGATTGCGATAATTGGGTGTTTTGCCGGCCAGATGTCCGCC
>JAGYOB010000018.1 GCA_018399515.1 Candidatus Nanopelagicales bacterium | reverse complement strand
GCGACGCCATGAAGCCGCCCCGGATCCACCGCACGCGCGATGATGCGGGGTTCACCCTCGCCGAACTCATGGTGGCGCTGGGTGTCTTCTCGGTCCTCGCGGTGATCAGCGGTGCCGCGATGCTGTCGGTGATGTCGGGCATCCGCACCGTGTCGGCGAGCACCGAGATCCAGGTGGAGGCGCAGAACTCCGCGGTGTGGGTGTCGCGATTGCTGCGCTACGCCGCCGTCCCACCCGGATCGGAGTCGGCTTTCGTCTCAGCCGGTGATCAATCCCTGGTATTCCACACCTGGGCCGGTGCCGGAGAAACCCCCGATGCGCCCTATCGCGCGCGCCTGGCTGTCGTCACCGCACCCGATGGCTCCCAGCAACTCATCAGCGATGTCGCGCCGGGCACCCTGCGCGATGGCGAGTGGGTGTGGTCGGGAACCTGGGTCGGTGGATCAGGTCAGGACAGCCCCTCAGCGGACGCGGTGCGCCGGATCCTGCTGGAGGTGGACGCTGGTCAGGCCCCGCCCGCGCAGTTCACGGTGTGGGCGTGTCGACCCGCTGAAGGTTGCGACGCGACCGCACGGAACGTCACCCCGGCGAGACCGGGTGCCATCTCGCTCAACGAGGGCGAACGACTCTTCGCGGTCGATGTCGTCCTCGGCCGCACCGACGATCCCCTGAGCGCGGTCACCCAGCGCATCAACCTGGTCAATCTGGCAGGTCGGCAGTGAACGCCCCGACGCGCAAGCGGTGGTTTCCCGAAACCCACGGTGATGAGGGCGCGGCGATGATCTTCGTCCTGCTGTGGAGTGTCGCTCTCGTAGCGATCGTGCTGGCGGTGACCCAGGTCGCGGTGAACCAGATCGTGCCATCGGATTCCAGCGAGAAATCCTATGGAGCGCTCGCGGCGGCAGAGGCCGGGATCGAGGACTACCAGGTCCGGCTGGAACAGCCCGGGTACGAGTTCGCCGAAGACCCGAACAACCCGGCACTGACGTCGTTCGTGCCCGTCCCCGGTGGAAGCTCCATTGGCGAGTACACGTATTCGGTGGACACGAGCCGAGTGCGCGAAACCGGTGAGATCCGGGTGTTCTCGACCGGCCGGGTGGGTGATGTGGAGCGCACCGTCGAAGCGGTGCTGTCGCGCAGATCGACCCTCGATTACGTGTACCTCAGCGATATCGAGACCCCTGCCCCCGATGTGCCCGGTGCCTATTCGACGGTTGCGGGCACCGGTGGTTCGGGATCGACAACCGGTCGGGATCTTGCTGAGCGCCTGTGTGATCGCCGCTGGTACGAATCCGGCCAGGTGGACGCTAATGGCAACACCGGCAATCAGCGCAATCTCAATTTCTGCCAGTGGGCGGGTATCTATTCCTCCGAACGGATCGCCGGGCGCATCCACACCAATGATGTGTGGCGTCTGCAGGCGACCGACCTCACCCGAACCCTCGACCCCGGCGCGATCTCATCGTCGTGTCGCACCCCCGCCGAAGGCCTGGCTCCGGGAGAACCCGGATGCACCACCGAGCGGCGCTACCTGACGACGAATGAATCGCGACTGTCGTCGAACTCGATCGAGAACGCCCGGTGGCGGGGCTCGTCGACGTCGTTCCAGGGGGATGGATTCCGGCCCAGCGGAAGCGGCGACCCCACCGGGCGCAATCCGCGCTACGAGCCGGCATTGGAACTGCCGACGACAGCATTGGCTGCGGCGGAACTGAAAGCGCGCGCGGGAGAAAGCGGCTGCGTTTTCACCGGACCCACGCGATTGCGGTTCGATGTCGTGGGTGGTCGGGGAGTCGTCTACGTCACGAGTCCGGACACGCAGGTCACCGGAGACCGGTGCGGAACGGGCTATCAGGACGCGACTATTCCGCACGCCACGAACATGATCTATCTCGATGAGTTCGACGACCTGATCATCTATGTCCAGGATGTGCCAGCACCGGGTTTCGACGATCCGAATAACGCATTCGATGTCAACAACGCCTGGCCTGCGGGCACCGAACCGACCTGCCTGCCGAAGGTCGATCGCCCGAACCCGGCATCGAACATCTATCCGTTCGTCGTTCCATCAGACAGCGGTGAGGCAGTGGGTTTCAATGCCACCGGGCAGCCGCAGGGGTTCCCTTCGTACTACGCGAACGTCGACAACCCGTGGTACGCCGACAACTGCTCACGCGGCGATGCCTATGTGCAAGGTTCGGTGAAGGGCCGGGTCACGATCGCCACCGATAACAACGTCATCCTCACCAGTTCGCTGCGCGACTCGACGGCGAGCCTTTCGGGCACCGATTACGGCAAGCCCTCTTCGACATCGAGCACCGTCATCGGGCTGGTGTCCGGTGAGTTCACCTATCTGTACCGGCCGACGTACTTCGACCGGTTCAACTCCTTCGACCGCAATCCCTGGGTGCCCGATTGGCGGCGATCCAACGCCCAGGACCCGATCCTCAACGTCGCGATGCTGGCGGTGGATGGCTGTTTCGCATCGCAGGACCCGTACTTCCTCGCCCCGGCCTCGCGCAGCTACGCCCGCAACGGCGACATCCACCTGTGGGGATCGCTGTCGCAGAAGTACCGGTGCGTCGTGGGTTTCCGCGGCGGCTACGGCAAGGAATACCGGTATGACGAACGACTGACCTATCTGAGCCCGCCGTTCTTCGCCTCGGTGTTCTCCGAGCCGTGGCAAACCCGCCGATTCGGCGAGATCAGCGCGCTGAGCCAAGA
>JAGYOB010000017.1 GCA_018399515.1 Candidatus Nanopelagicales bacterium | reverse complement strand
GAAGGTGCCCGCAGTTCGACGTCGCTGACGGGCGCGCTGGGTAGTCTCATCCGCTATGGGCGAGACGCTGTTCGATGACGCCGCGGACTCGGATCGACCCGATGCGCCACTCGCCGTGCGGATGCGGCCCCGCGACATCACCGACCTGGTGGGTCAAGAGCACCTGCTCGCTGCTGGCACCCCGCTGCGGCGGTTGCTCGATGGCGATCCCACCGCATCGGTGTCGGTGATCTTGTGGGGGCCTCCCGGTACGGGTAAGACCACCCTGGCTCATCTGGTCTCGCGCGCAACAGATGCCCGATTCGTGGAGTTGTCCGCGGTCACCGCCGGTGTAAAGGACGTCCGTGAGGTCATCGAAGGAGCACGTGGGGCGCTGGGGATGCATGGGCGGCGCACAGTGCTGTTCGTCGACGAGGTGCACCGGTTCAGCAAGACCCAGCAGGATGCGTTGCTTCCCGCCGTCGAGAACGGTTGGGTGACCCTGATCGCGGCCACGACGGAGAATCCGAGCTTTTCCGTCGTCACGCCACTGCTGTCGCGCAGCCTGCTGTTCACCCTGCAGCCGCTCTCCGAGGATGACGTGGCGAATCTCCTGCGCCGTGCGATCAGCGAGCCGCGGGGTCTGAACGGGTCGATCGTCGTTGAAGACGTTGCGCTGATGCACCTGGTCCGCCTCAGCGGTGGGGATGCTCGACGGGCTCTCACCGCGCTCGAAGCCGCGGCCGGACTGGGAGAGCGGATCGGAGTCGGCGAGGTCGAGGCGGCCGTCCAGCAGGCGATGGTCCGCTACGACCGCGCCGGGGATCAGCATTACGACGTCATCAGCGCCTTCATCAAAAGCGTCCGCGGCAGCGACGTTGATGCGGCTCTGCACTACCTAGCCAGGATGATCGAAGCCGGTGAGGATCCGCGTTTCATCGCACGCCGGTTGATCATCCTGGCCAGTGAGGACATCGGTCTGGCCGATCCCCAGGCGCTGCCCATGGCCACGGCCGCTGCTGACGCGGTTGCCTTCATTGGAATGCCAGAGGGTCGCCTACCATTGGCGCACGCCACAATCCATCTGTCACTCAGCCCCAAGTCGAATGCGGTCATTACCGCGATCGACACCGCTCTCGCGGATGTGCGCTCGGGCTCTGCGCAGCCGGTCCCCGAGCACCTTCGAGACTCACACTACGCCGGGGCCAAGGCGTTGGGGCACGGGCGCACCTATCGGTACCCGCACGACGCCCCCGAGGGGATCGTGTCCCAGCAATACGCCCCTGACAGCCTGGTGGATCGGCGGTATTACCAGCCGTCTCAGCATGGAGCTGAGGCTCGTTGGGCCGAGGTCCGCGAACGGCTCGCGCAGGCATTAGGGTCGGGCACGGCGAAGGACGACACCGATGGGCAGTCCCGTCGGAGGGAGGTGACCTGATTGAGTCGCATGGTGTGGATCGCGCTGGGGGCCGCGGGTGGGATCGTGGCATACCGGAAGGGTCAGGAACTGATCGAGGAAGCGCGTACCCGAGGAGTCGTAGGCAGTCTTCAAGCGGCGTCAGGGTCGGCTGCCGGTCTTGCCGACGGTACGCGATCACTGGTGCAGCGGGCCCTGGCACCGAATCCTGTGACGGAGTCGGAGGCTCCGGCCGCAGCGCGACCGTCGGGAACCGCCGCGGCACGAGCTCTGGCGCAAGCACGTCGCTCCGGTGCTGGGTCCGCGAAAGTCCCATCCATGACAGATCGATCAGGTAGGGAGAGCTCCTAGATGGAATCCGCGGAGATCCGCACTCGGTTCCTGAAGTTTTTCGCCGATCGGGGACACCAGATGGTGCCATCGGCATCCTTACTGCTCGATGATCCGACGTTGTTGTTCGTCAATGCCGGGATGGTTCCCTTCAAACCGTATTTCCTCGGCGAGGCACCCCCGCCCTATCCCTCGGCGACCAGCGTGCAGAAATGCGTCCGCACCCTCGATATCGATGAGGTCGGCAAGACCACCCGACACGCTTCGTTCTTCCAGATGGCTGGCAACTTCTCGTTCGGTGATTATTTCAAGGCCGAAGCCATCCCCTTCGCCTGGGAACTGCTGACGGGGTCGACCGCGGATGGTGGGTTCGGGTTCGCCGAGGATCGCCTGTGGGTCACGGTCTATCACGACGACGACGAGGCTGCCGATATCTGGCACCGAGAAGTCGGCCTTCCCCATGAACGCATCCAACGTCGGGGGCAGGCGGACAACTTCTGGTCCATGGGCGTGCCCGGACCCTGCGGGCCGTGTTCGGAGATCTACTACGACCGGGGCCCGCAGTACGGGCCCGAGGGGGGGCCGGTCGTCGATGAGGATCGGTTCCTGGAAGTCTGGAATCTCGTTTTCATGCAGTTCGAGCGAGGCGAAGGCCCAGCGAAAGAGGACTACCCGATCCTCGGTGACCTGCCGGCGAAGAACATCGACACGGGCATGGGCCTCGAGCGGATGGCCGCGCTGCTGCAGGGTGTGGAGAACATCTACGAAATCGACACCACCATGGCGATCGTGAAGCAGGCCAGCGAACTGACCGGTGTTCGCTACGGCAGTTCAGAGCCCTCCGATGTCGGCTTGCGAGTCGTCGCCGATCACTCACGTACGTGTGCCTTTCTCATCGGTGATGGTGTGCTTCCGGGCAATGAAGGCCGCGGGTATGTCCTTCGTCGAATTATGCGTCGCGTCATCAGGACCATGCGCATGCTCGGCTGTGAGGAACGGTCGATCGTGCCGCTCATGCAGGCGTCTATTCGTGCGATGGCGCCGCAGTATCCCGAACTCAACGACGAATCCCTCCGCATCACGTCGATAAGCGAGCAGGAGGAGTCGACGTTCCTACAGACCTTGAAAACGGGCACGCAGATCTTCGACCTCGCCGTCAAGGAGGTCCGCGACGCCGGTGGTCGCAGCGTTTCGGGTGACAAGGCGTTCACCCTGCATGACACCTACGGCTTCCCCATCGAACTGACCCTCGAAATGGCCCGCGAGCAGGGCTTGGACGTCGATGAACCAGGTTTCACCCGACTCATGGGTGAGCAGCGGGAGCGGGCTAAGGCCGATGCGCGCGTCCGCAAAACCGGTGTCACTCCGGTCACCGTGTATCGATCGATCCTGGAATCCGGCGGCGTGACGCAGTTCACCGGATACGACGATGTCGACACCGAAGCACGTGTGACCGGCGTCCTCAAAGACGGCGAGGTCGTGGATGTGGCGAAGGAGGGTGAATACGTCGAGATCGTCCTCGATCGCAGCCCGTTCTATGCCGAATCTGGTGGACAGCTCGGTGATCACGGGGTCATCGAGAGCGTCGATGGCGCCAGGCTCGAGGTCTACGACGTGCAATCACCTGTGCCTGGCCTGTATGTCCATCGTGCGAGTGTTTCTCAGGGTGAGCTAGTGCCGGGAACGGCAGTGTTGGGCCGTGTCGACAGCGAGCGTCGCCGGGCGATCTCTCGTGCGCATACGGCAACCCACATGGTGCACCGGGCATTTCGCGAAATCCTTGGTGAAACAGCTACGCAGATGGGATCGGAGAACGCACCAGGGAGGTTCCGGTTCGATTTCCCCTCGGCGAGTGCAGTTCCGGCGTCGGTGCTGTCCGATGTCGAGGCGCGAGTGAACGAGATGCTGATTGCGGATTTAGAGGTACACGCAGCGATCATGGGCCAAGAGGATGCCCGTCGCTTCGGTGCGATGGCGCTGTTCGGTGAAAAGTACGGAAACGAGGTGCGCGTCGTCTCCGTCGGTGACTGGGCCCACGAATTGTGCGGCGGCACCCATGCGCAAAGATCCGGCCAACTGGGTGTGGTCACCTTCCTGTCCGAAGGATCCATCGGGGCGGGGGTGCGACGGGTCGAAGCGCTGGTCGGAGCCGACGCCTACCGGCATCTGGCCCGCGAGCACATTCTGGTCTCTCGCCTGGCAAGTATGGCCAAGGTTCCGGCGGAGGAGCTGCCCGAGCGGATGGAGTCGCTGATGGTGCGTTTGAAAGACGCCGAACGCGAACTGCAGCGCGTCCGGACCGCCCAATTGACCACGAACATCGAGGGCGCGATCGGTGAGGGACGCGATATCGGGGAGTTCCGGATCTGGACCTATCGGGCTCCCGACGGCACCAGTGCCGGGGATCTTCGGGAACTCACGCTGCGTGCCCGCGGCAATGTCCGTCCGGACAAGGGCGTCGCGTTGGTCGGCGCGGCCGTCGACGATGACCGTGTCGCGATGGTCGCCGTGGTCAATGAGCGATGCCGCGAACTGGGCCTCACCGCCCGGGAAGTGCTTCAATCGGCACTGCCTGCCGTCGATGGACGCGGCGGTGGCAAAGACGACATCGCGCAAGGCGGTGGCAGCAATCCGGCAGGGATCGACAAGGCGTTCGCTCAGGTTCTCGCCCTGGTCGAAATGCGTGCCGGCATCGGTGATGACTGAGGACACCGCACCCCGGGGGGTTCTCATCGCGGTCGATGTCGGTTCCGTTCGCGTCGGGATCGCTCGCTGTGATTATTCACGGGTACTGGGTCTGCCCGAAGCGACATTGGCGCGCGATGACACGACAGCGCACAAGATCGCTGAATTGGCCCGAGATCTCCAGGCACAGGCGATCGTCGTCGGTCTGCCCCTGACCTTGAGCGGTGAACGTGGGCCGGCAGCCGAGCAGATCGAGGAATTCGCACGGGAGCTCGCCGATATCGCACCATGCGAGGTTCGACTGCTCGATGAGCGACTCACGACCCGCGAAGCCCAACGAGGGCTGCATCGAGCCGGCCGGGATGTTCGGCGATCACGAGCGGTCATCGACCAGGCTGCCGCCGTCATTTTGCTCAACCACGCCCTCGATGCAGAGCGAGCCAGCGGGATTCCGGCCGGGCGCCGGGTTAACCTGTCGGAGGCGGGTGAATAGCGCCGGTCAATGAGCGTCCGGTTTGTGAGAGGCCGGTCAGTGAGAGAGAGGGAATCGAATGAGCCAGCTCGTTCCGTTCCTGTCCTCTGATCCACTCCCACCGTCGCGCAATGACCGCAGTATCGTGCGTCGCTTGGTGGCAGCGTTGGGAATCCTCGTCTTCGTCTTCGCCATCGTGTGGATCACCCAGGCGATCCGCGGCACGCTGCCCGATGATTCCTTCACTGTGGCTCCTGGCATCCAGGTTGTCGTTGTCGTCGAGAGCGGTGATTCCCTCACTGCCGTGGGGGAGAAACTGGTCGAAGCCGATGTCGTCACGTCCGTATCTGCCTTCCTCGCCGCGGGTGAACTCGAGGAACGAGCCGCTTCGATCGGACCGGGGGTCTACAACCTCGTGACGGGCTTGCCGCCCGGTGAGGCGATCGCGCGCATGCTCGATCCGGCCTTCCGGGCCGCTCCGCTGGTGCTGCCCGAAGGATTGCGCTTGACCGATACGGTGCGGCTGACAGCCGAGCACACCGGGTTGAGCGAGGAACAACTCGTGTCCGCGCTACAGGACGGCCCGGCCATCGGGCTTCCCGGTTGGGCTCTGGACCGCCCAGAAGGATTCCTTTTCCCCGCGTCCTACGATCTGCTGCCCGATGCCAGTGCCACTGATGTGTGGTCGCTAATGGTGAAGAGATTCGATATCGCTGCCGACGAAGCCGATCTCGTCACCCGTGCTCGACAACTCGGTTACACGCCGTACGAAGTGTTGACGGTGGCGTCGCTGGTGCAAGCCGAGGGAGCACCCGGTGACTTCGCCAAGGTTGCGCGGGTGGCCTATAACCGGCTCGAACGAGGGGATCGCCTGCAGTTCGACTCGACAGTGAACTACGCGCTCGGAACATCGACACTGCTGGTTACTGAGGACATGCTGAACGTCGATTCGCCCTACAACACCTACCGGGTGACCGGGCTCCCTCCGACACCCATTAATTCCCCTGGGCAGGAGGCCATCGAGGCGGCATTGAATCCCGCAGATGGCGACTGGCTGTATTTCGTGACCGTCGATCCACGGACGCTCGAAACCAGATTCACCGCCTCGTATGAGGAATTCCTGGTATTCAAGGCCGAATTCCAACGGAACTACCAACTGATGATGCAGGGCGAACCAGCGCAACCTGGCCCGGCGACTGAAACGCCGTGATGGGAGCGTTCCGGGCGGCGGTACTGGGCTCGCCGATCGACCATTCGCTGTCGCCGGTTCTGCACCGTGCCGCATACGTCGCGCTGGGCCTCGACGGGGAATACTCCGCGATCGAGATCGATGAATTCGGGCTCGCGGGGTTCTGGGAAACCCTTGATGATTCCTGGGTGGGGTTGAGCCTCACGATGCCTTTGAAGGTCACGGTGCTGCCCTTGCTCGATGCGATCACAGATCGAGCGCTGCAGATCGGGGCCGTCAATACGGTGGTGTTCGACGATGGTCGCGCTACGGGGCACAACACCGATGTACCGGGAATGGTCAAAGCCCTCGACGAGGTGCAGCCCGATCGCGATCGCACGAGTTCGGTGGCGATCATCGGCGCGGGGGCCACGGCCCGAAGTGCGGTCGCCGCGGTTATCGAACGGCACGGGGCGCACGTCCCCCTGGTTGCTTACGCTCGTCGGGAGGAACAAACCCTCGAGTTGGCAGAACTGGCAGGCCGGATCGGTGGCCGGCTGGACGTGGGTGTCTGGTCGGATGTCGCCCATGCGTTCTCCAGCGATCTGGTCGTATCCACCCTGCCGGGTGACAGCGATCTGGAGACAGCGCTGCCGGCATCGGTGGGGGTGCTCCTGGATGTCGCGTACGACCCGTGGCCCACGCGATTGAGTTCGCGCTGGCGAGAAGCCGGTGGTCTCGTCGCCACCGGAGCCGATCTGCTCCTGTGGCAGGCCACCGAACAGGTTGAGTTGATGACGGGCAGACCAGCGCCGGTCGCCGCGATGCGATCGGCATTGGTGGCCGCACTCGACGATCGCGCATCATCGCCGATCTGAGAGGATGCAGCCCATGCTCCGATGGCTGACTGCGGGTGAGTCCCATGGCCCCGCACTCGTGGCCATCCTCGAAGGAATGCCGGCCGGAGTGCCCGTAACGACCGCATTGATCGCGGAGGATCTGCGTCGACGCCGGTTGGGAGTCGGTCGGGGAGCTCGGATGAAGTTCGAGGTCGACGAGATTTCGATCCTCGGCGGGGTACGTCATGGCAGCACCCTGGGCAGCCCCATCGCGCTTCAGGTCGCGAACACCGAATGGCCGAAATGGGAGACGGTGATGGCTGCCGACCCTGTCGACGAAGCGGAGTTGGCCGGTCTTGCCCGAAACGCCCCGTTGACCCGACCACGACCGGGGCACGCTGATCTCGCAGGGATGCAGAAGTACGGCTTCGAGGACGCACGGCCGATCCTGGAGCGGGCGAGTGCGCGAGAGACGGCTGCGCGAGTCGCCCTGGGAGCAGTGGCGCGGTCGTTCCTGACCGACGTGGGCGGCATCAGCGTGCTGAGCCACGTCGTGCGGATCGGAGGGGCTACCAACGACAATCCGGAGGTCCCGGCGCCCGAAACTGCCGGGGACATCGACGCCGACCCCGTTCGATGCGCTGATCCCGTTGGTTCTCAGGCCATGCAGGACGAGATCACCGCAGCTCATCGCGACGGTGACACCCTCGGTGGTGTGGTCGAGGTCGTCGTGCACGGATTGCCCCCCGGTTTGGGCAGCCACGTGCATTGGGATCGACGGATCGACGCCAAAATCGCGGCCGCCCTGATGGGAATCCAGGCGATGAAGGGCGTGGAGTTCGGCGACGGGTTCACGCTTGCCCGGATTCGCGGTTCGGCAGCCCAGGACGAGATCGTCTCGGGATCGCAGGGTTTGGAGAGAACATCCGGGCATTCCGGCGGTAGCGAGGGCGGGATGACAACAGGCGAGGCGCTTCGGGTGCGTGCTGCTATGAAGCCCATCTCCACCATTCCGCGCGCCTTGAGCACCGTTGACGTTTCCACCGGCGAGTCGGCTAAGGCGATCAATCAGCGTTCGGATGTGTGCGCGGTTCCGGCTGCGGGTGTCGTTGCCGAAGCGATGGTGGCCCTGGTGATCGCCGAAGCGGTTCTGGAAAAGTTCGGTGGCGACAGCGTCGTGGAAACTCGTCGCAATCTGCAGGCCTATCGCGAGAACTTGGCGATCAGATGATGTTCGCGAGCCGATGACACCCGATGGACCGGTTGTCGTTCTCGTGGGTGCTCCCGGCGCCGGCAAAACCACCGTGGGACGCCACCTCGCGAAGCGCCTCGATAGTGATTTCGTCGATACCGACGAGGTGATCTCTGGAGTTGCCCGAAAACCGATCCCTGAGATCTTCGTCGAGGATGGTGAGGAGGAATTCCGCCGCCTCGAGAAAGCCGCTGTCACAGCCACGTTGGCTGACGCCCGTGGCGTCGTGTCCCTCGGCGGTGGTGCGGTGATCGATCCGGACATCCGCGCGGCTCTGGACGATCATCGGGTCGTCTGGCTGCAGGTCAGCGCGACCCAGGCGGCAGCTCGGGTCGGACTCACGGGGGCGCGACCGTTACTGATGGGCAATGTGCGCGGCAGGTTGATCGCGCTCCTGCAGGAACGGGCTGCGCTCTACGCTGAGGTGAGCGACATCACCGTGCAAACCGATGGTCGCGCGGTAGCGGACATCGTCGAGAACATCGTGACCAGCATGGAGGGCGCATGACCACCACCCGGATCCCGGTGAGCACCTCCTCGCCCTATGAGGTCGTGATCGGCACGGGCGTCCTGGGGGAGTTGGCCGGTCTGATCGGACCCCAGGCGCAGCGTGTGGGCATCGTGGTCCCCACTTCGTTGGCCGTCACCGGTGAGGAGATCCGATCGGATCTTGAAGAGCAGGGGTATACCGCGGTCGTCTTGGAGGTGCCCGACGGCGAGGATCAAAAGACCCCCGCGGTGGCGGAGTTCGCCTGGTCGGCACTGGGGCAATCGGGGTTCACCCGGACCGATGCGCTGGTGGGCGTCGGTGGGGGTGCCACGACGGATCTGGCCGGGTTCATCGCGGGGACCTGGCTGCGAGGCGTGCGCATCATCCAGGTGCCCACCACGCTGCTCGCGATGGTGGACGCGGCGGTCGGCGGTAAGGCGGGAATCAACGTCGAAGAAGGCAAGAACCTCGTCGGGGTGATCCACGAGCCTGCAGGTGTCCTGTGCGATCTATCGGCCTTGGAGACGCTCCCTCGCCACGATCTGGTCGCAGGGCTGGCCGAGGTGGTCAAGTGTGGATTCATCGCCGACCCCGAGATCCTGGACATCATCGAGTCCGATCCGCACGCATGTACCGAGTGGGATTCGCCGCAGCTGCGCGACATCATCGAACGTTCGATTGCGGTGAAGGCGGCTGTCGTGGCCGATGACCTGTACGAGCGAATAGGGTCCGATCTGGGCAGGGAGGTGCTCAACTATGGGCACACTTTCGGCCACGCGATCGAGAAGGTCGAGTCTTTCCGCTGGCGCCATGGCGCAGCGGTGAGCGTCGGCATGATGTACGTCGCGGAATTAGCGCGCCTGGCGGGCCGACTCGATGACGAGCAGGTCGAACGCCATCGCACAGTGCTGACCTCCCTGGGACTCCCGACGACGTATGCCTCGGGACGCTGGGAGGGGCTTCTTTCGGCGATGCGCCTGGACAAGAAGACGCGGGGTGACATGCTTCGATTCGTGATTCTCGATGCTGTGGGCAGACCGTCGATTCTGGAGGGACCAGATCCGGCGCTCCTGGTTGCCGCATACGCGGAGGTCAGCGCATGACTCGCCCGGTGTTCGTCGTGAACGGACCCAACCTGGGGCGCTTGGGCACCCGGGAGCCGGAGGTGTACGGCCAGGCGTCCTATGCGGATCTGGTCGCGCTCACCGAGGCCGAAGGTGCCGCTCTCGGGTTGTCGGTCGATGTCCGCCAGACCGAGGATGAGGCACAGATGATCCGCTGGATCCACGAAGCGATCGACACTGCGGCTGACATCGTGATCAACCCGGCTGCCTTCACCCACTATTCCTATGCCCTGCGTGATGCCCTCGCGCAGTGCCCGAACACGGTCATCGAAGTGCACGTGTCGAACCCGGCCGCGCGGGAATCATTTCGTCACGAGTCGGTCGTCTCCGCCGTGTCGACCGGGACCATCGCGGGATTCGGGATCGAGTCCTATCGGCTGGCGCTCCGCGCGATTGCTGCGATTCGTTCGAGTCACTGACCTGCGCGGGTCGAACCCGAAGGGGATGACCCAGGTGGGTATGCTCACCGGGCGATTCACTACGGCTGGAGGACCTGGCATGGCAACGACGAACGACCTCAAGAACGGCATCGTGCTCAATCTCGATGGGCAGTTGTGGAGCGTCGTGGAGTTCCAGCACGTCAAGCCAGGCAAGGGTGGAGCGTTTGTTCGGACCAAGTTGAAGAACGTGCTGACTGGCAAGGTGGTCGACAAGACGTTCAACGCCGGTGTGAAGGTCGAGACGGCGACGGTGGATCGGCGCGAGATGCAGTACCTGTATCGAGACGGGGACGACTTCATCTTCATGGATGGTCAGACCTACGACCAGGTTCCCGTCCCGGCCGCTGTTGTCGGGGACAACGCGAAATACCTGTTGGAGAACAACTCCGCCAACGTGGCCACCCATGAGGGTGCACCCCTGTACATCGAACTTCCGCCGTCGGTGGAATTGCGCATCACCTATACCGAACCTGGTTTACAGGGTGATCGCTCGACGGGTGGGACCAAGCCGGCCACCTTGGAAACCGGTGCCGAAATCCAGGTCCCGCTGTTTGTCGAATCGGAGACGCTGGTCAAGGTGGACACGCGAGATGGCTCGTATCTCGGCCGAGTGAACTGACTCGGTAGACATCGTTTCCATGTCGGCACGGAGCAAAGCACGCAAGCGCGCACTGGATGTGCTGTACGAGGCCGATGTTCGTGCAGCGGACCCCCTCGTGGTCTTGCGCGAGGTCACGCAACGTCGAGAAGTCGACGAAGGGGTTTCGCCCCATGACTACACCGTCGATCTGGTGCAGGGCGTCGCGGCCCATCGTGAACGCATCGACGAAATCGTCCAGACGCACTCCCAGGGCTGGGTTATCTCGCGGATGCCCGTCATCGACCGTAATGTTCTGCGGCTGGCGGCCTTCGAACTGCTGTGGGGACAGGATGCTCCTGACGCCGTGATCATCGATCAGGCTGTCCAGATGAGCAAGGACCTCTCCACGGAGGATTCCCCCGGCTTCGTCAACGGGGTCCTGGCCCGGGTGCTCAAAGAGCGGCCGACGATGGAACTGGCGGACTGAGTTCCCAGAGACCGGTGTATTGGTGGGCGTGCCCCGGGTGGGATTCGAACCCACACTGGACGGTGTTTGAGACCGCT
>JAGYOB010000016.1 GCA_018399515.1 Candidatus Nanopelagicales bacterium | reverse complement strand
ACGCCGAAGATCGACGCACTGGGCTTGACCGATGAGCAGGCCACGGGCGCTGCGATCGTGAAGCAGGCGGTCAACGCTCCGCTGAAGCAGATCGCTGAGAACGCCGGCCTCGAGGGTGGTGTGGTCGCGGAGAAGGTGCGCGAGCTGCCCGCGGGCCAGGGTCTGGATGCGGCGACCGGTGAGTACGTCGACATGATCAAGGTCGGCATCATCGATCCGGCGAAGGTCACCCGCTCTGCCCTGCAGAACGCGGCTTCCATCGCGGCGCTGTTCCTCACGACCGAAGCGGTTGTGGCGGACAAGCCGGAGAAGGAAGCACCGGCGATGCCGGGCGGAGACATGGGGGGCATGGACTTCTGACGAGGAGTGAGCCCGACGGCGTAAGCCGTCGGGCGAGCCCCGCAGTCAGAAGTCCCATAGGTACTGCCTTCTAGCGAGGTAGAGGCGAGCCCCGCAGCTAGAAGTCCCATAGGTACTGCCTTCTGCTGTAGTAAGGGGCACGTGACCGATCAGGTTGCGTGCCCCTTCTGCATGAGGTCACCGACACCCGCACCCGGATCTGCTTCCGCGATTGGTCGCCAATGCGTGGATCGCTCCTGGATGTGGCTGCCATTGACGGGAGGCATCCTTTTCACCAGAGGCGGGTTCTTCGGTACCCGTGGTGACAGGATGCAGGTATGACATCGCACCCGACGGGCAACTGGATCATTGAGCCAACCAGCCTGGTCACCCTCACCACCGAGAAGATCGGACCGACCTCGCTGGAGGTGCGGGCCCCTGTCACCGGTGGCCGGTTGGAGGTCACGGCGAAGAAGGCGCTGCTGCGCCTGGAGTTATCGCTGGCGAAGTTGAAGGCGTCGAACTTCCTCATGCAGGGGGCGGCGCGGGCGCTGGTGAAGCGCTACGACGGGGATGCGTTGATCTTCGACGCGTCCGGTGCCATCACTACGGTTCCCTGGCAGGTCAGGGGACAGGCGCGTGCGGGAACGGTGGATATCCCGATGAGCGTGGAGGCGACTCCCGACCCTGCGACCGCGCCACGCCAGCTCAAACTGGGCGGCACGGTGACGATGGAGGACATCGAGATCCCGATTCCTGGATTGTCCGGTATCTCGAGCGTGACGTTCGCCCTCGATGGTCTGGTCGGTCTGTCGCAGAACTGACTGTGTGACGGTCACCCGTCGGCTAGTCGCGAGCGAGGTCCTCGGCGTCGATGATGCGATAGGAGTAGCCCTGTTCGGCCAGGAAGCGCTGGCGGTGCTGGGCGAAATCGGCATCGACGGTGTCGCGGGCCACAACGGCGTAGAAGTGGGCGGTGCGGTGATCGCCCTTCGGTCGCAACAGGCGTCCGAGGCGCTGGGCTTCCTCCTGCCGTGAACCGAAGGCACCGCTGACCTGGATCGCGACGCCGGCCTCGGGCAGGTCGACCGAGAAGTTCGCCACCTTGCTCACCACGAGCACCCGTTCCTCACCGGTGCGGAAGGCAGCGAACAGTCGCTGGCGTTCCTTGACGGGGGTTTCCCCGGTGATCAGTGGGGCCCCCAGGTGCTCGGAGATATCGGCGAGTTGATCGAGATACTGCCCGATCACGAGGACTTGATCATCGAAGTGCTGGTCGACCAGCGATTCCACGATCGCGTTCTTCGTCGGGGTGGATGAGGCGAGCCGATAGCGGTCTTCGGATTCGGCGGTGGCGTAGACGAGTCGTTCGCTCTCGGGGAGCGTGACGCGAACCTCGACGCAATCGGCGGGTGCGATGTAGCCCTGGGATTCGATCTCTTTCCACGGCGCGTCGTAGCGTTTCGGGCCGATGAGGCTGAACACATCGCCCTCGCGTCCGTCTTCTCGCACCAGGGTCGCGGTCAATCCGAGGCGGCGACGTGACTGGATGTCGGCGGTGAACCGGAAGATCGGTGCCGGCAGCAGGTGTACCTCGTCGTAGATGATCAGGCCCCAGTCGTGGGTGTCGAATAGGTCGAGGTGTGCGTACACACCCTTTTTCTTGGTGGTGAGCACCTGGTAGGTCGCTATCGTCACGGCGCGGATTTCTTTGCGGGCGCCGGAGTATTCGCCGATCTCATCCTCGGTCAAGGTGGTGCGCCGCATGAGTTCGTCGCGCCACTGTCGTGCCGACACGGTGTTGGTGACCAGGATGAGAGTGGTGGATTGCACGCGGGCCATGGCTGCGGCGCCGACGATGGTTTTGCCGGCTCCGCAGGGCAGCACGACGACTCCGGAGCCGCCGCTGGCGAAGCCCTCGACGGCATCTCGCTGGTAGTCGCGCAGGTGCCAACCATCTTCGGTCAACGCGATCGGGTGCGCCTCGCCGTCGACGTAGCCGGCAAGATCCTCGGCCGGCCAGCCGAGTTTGAGCAGCACCTGCTTGAGGTGGCCGCGCTCGCTGGGATGCACGATGACGGTGTCGTCGTCGACGCGGGTTCCCACCATCGGGGCGATCTTCTTATTTCGCAGTACTTCCTCGAGCACGGGCACATCGGTGGTGACGAGGACGAGGCCGTGCACCGGGTGCTTGGTAAGGGTGAGCCGGCCGTAGCGGGCCATCGTCTCGGCAATGTCGACGAGCAGGGCGTGGGGCACGGGGAAACGCGAGAACGTGATGAGCACGTCGATGACAACCTCGGCGTCATGGCCGGCAGCGCGTGCGTTCCACAGGGCAAGGGGTGTGATGCGGTAGGTGTGGATGTGCTCAGGAGCGCGTTCAAGTTCGGCGAAGGGCGCGATCGCGCGGCGTGCATCGACTGCTCGTGCATGATCGACGTCGAGCAGCAGTGTCTTATCGCTTTGGACGATGAGTGGGCCGTCGGTCATGGCGCCGGCTCCTCGTCGAGGACGAGTTCGATCAAGGTCGCAAGTACGGCCGCGCGCTCGCGCATTCCTTCGATGCTGGTCCATTCATGATCGGCATGTGCGCCATCACCGACCGCACCGAGTCCATCGAGGGTGGGCGCTCCGATGGCGGCGGTGAAGTTACCGTCACTGCCGCCACCAACCGCTCGGTGCCCCGGATCGTTCAACCCGAGCGAGGACGCGGCGGCAACGGCCAGATCCAACAGGTGTTCTGAGGCCGCCATCGCCGGCCGGTTGATGCCACCGGCGATCACGCTGATTTGCGCCTGCGGATGGATCGGCTGCCAGTTGCGAATGAGCTCGTCGACGCGCACCTGCTCGTCATGCGACCAGGCTCGAGCATCGATGCCCACCACGGCGCGATCGGGCACGGTGTTGTCGGTGACCCCGGCGCGTGCGGTCGTGGGCGTCACGGTGGTGGCGAGTTCGCCATCACCCCAGGTGGTAGCTGCGGTGACGAGTGCGGCGGCTTCGACGAGCGCATTGATGCCTTTTTCGGGTTCGAGTCCGGCGTGGGCTGCGCGACCGATGATCTCCACCTCGTACCAGGAGGTGCCTTTGCGCGAGCTTTTCCATTCACCCTCGACCGATGGCTCGAGAACGAAGACCGCCTGCGCCCGGGCGGCGGAGGCTTCGATGAGGTCACGGGATGTGCCCGAGCCGATCTCCTCGTCGCTGGTGAGCAGCATCCCGACTCCGTCGGGTGAATCGAGTGCGGCGAGGGCGGCGATTCCCTGCACGATCCCGGCCTTCATGTCGAAGACTCCCGGTCCGCGCACCCGGTCACCCTCGACTCGCCACGGGAGGCGGTCGAGGGTGCCGATGGGCCAGACGGTGTCGAGGTGTCCGATGAGCAGGACGCGTGGCTCGGGCTGCCCGAAACGCACCGCGGCACGACCGCGATGCTCCAGCAGCGTGGCGGGTGCGCCCAGCCAGGATGCGATGACATCGACGGCGACCTCGGCGCAGGCCCGGCAGGCATCGGGGTCGGCGCTGGGGGATTCGGTCTCCACGAGTCGACGCAGCGATTGCAGCATGCGGTCGGTCAGCGTTTCATCGCGCAGCAGGGCGTCGGTCACGGGCACCATGGTCGCACCCTGTGGGCTAGCGTGCCGTGCGTGACCTCCTCCGACGCCCTTCTCGCCCGTGCCTGGCAGATCGCCCGCGATTCGTCCCATCGTGCCGGCATCGAGATCGTCGAACTCACCACTGCGCAGAGTCAGGCTGATGCCCGCGCTGTGTTCGACGAGGTCTGGCCTGCCGAGGATGGGGCAACCCAGGTGCGCCCGAACCTGCTTCGGGCACTGACGCATGCGGGGGGTTACTGCGTGGCGGCCTATGACGCGACCGGTCGCCAGTTGCTGGGGGCGACACTGGCGTTCCTCGGCCGTGCCGCCGATGGCACGGTGATACTGCACAGTCACATGTCGGCGGTGATCGATGCTGCTCGCAATCGACACGTCGGGACGGCGATGAAGCAGCATCAGCGTGCATGGGCGTGGGCGCAGGACATCCCCGTCGTGTCGTGGACCTTCGATCCGCTCGTGCGGCGGAACGCCTTCGTCAACCTGGTCAAACTCGGAATCGAGGTGCGTGGCTATCACGAGAACTTCTACGGGGATATGAACGACGCG
>JAGYOB010000015.1 GCA_018399515.1 Candidatus Nanopelagicales bacterium | reverse complement strand
GTTGCAGCAGGAGTTGCAGCAGGAGTTGCAGCAGGCGTTGCAGCAGGGGTGGTTGGTGGAGTGGAAGGTGCCGGTGTCGGCGGTTTCGGGAGCGGGGATCCGACGCGGGTGGCGCTGGCCTCGCTGGGGGTGTAATCGGCGAAGAAGTCCCACCAGGCCGGGTCCACGCTGGACTTATCGGTCAGGTACGCCTGGTAGAGCTCGTCGACGAGCCATTCATTGGCGCCGAAGCCACTGGCGGCATCGGCGGCGGAACTGCCGGGGGGAGTGGAGGGGTTGGTGGCCGAGGAAGTCACAGAAGTCAAGGGTAGTCGCTGCGTAGCCGTGTCTTCGGGGCGGGCAGCGCGTCAGGGGCGAGCATGATCTGAGCCGGCGATCTGGTCGAGGGCGTGTTCCAGGATCGGTGCGAGTGCCGCCAGCCCGTCGCGAACTCCTCCCGGTGAGCCGGGCAGGTTGATCACCAGGCTCCTGCCCGCCAATCCGGCTAACCCGCGGGAGAGCGCGGCGGTGGGTATGCCGCCGGCAACACCGACCGCGCGGATCGCCTCGGCGATGCCGGGAATATCGAGATCGAGGACCGCCGCCGTCTGCTGGGGGGTCGCATCGGTCGGGGACAGTCCCGTGCCTCCGGTGGTGACGATGAGGTCGTAACCCGCCCGCAGTGCGTCCCGCAACGCGTCACCCACGGGATCGCCGTCGGCCACCACGACCGGGCCGTCCACGACCAGCCCGAACATCGCACCGAGTTCGATCAGCCCGTCGCGCAGGATGGGCCCGGATCGATCGGGCCAGGAACCGGCAGCGGCGCGGGTTGAAGCGGTGATCACGAGGCCGCGACGGGTGGTGGTCGCCGCATCATCGGACACGTCGGCGCACCGCCCCGGAGATCGCATCCATGACATCCTCCAATGCCCGCAGGGAATGACCGCTGATGAAGGTATCGACGTGGGGAAGTGCAGCTTCCATCCCCCCGGTCAGCGGGGCGAAGCCTTCGGCAGCCTTGCGGGGATTGACCCAGATGATGCGGTGGGCCAGCCGATGCAGTCTGGCCATCGCCTCGGCGAGTTCGGTCGGCTCACCGATCTCCCACCCGTCGGAGACGATCACCACGACCGCTCCGCGTGCCATCCCACGGCGACCGTGCTCATCGAGGAATCGGGTGATCGCCGGGCCGATGCGGGTTCCCCCGGAGTAGTCCGGGGTCGCCTTCGCGGCCAGCGCATAGGCGCGGTCGGGTCCGCCGATCGACAGCGGCCGGGTCAGTCGGGTCAACCGGGTGGCGAAGACGAACGCTTCTGCGCCCAAGGCTCGGACGGCACCGCGCAGCAGGTGCAGGTACACGCGAGCGTAGGGCTCCATCGAACCGCTGACATCGGCCAGAAGCACGACCCTGCGTGGCCGCTCGATGCGCCGACGGTGCACTCGGTGGACCGGATCGCCGCCGGTGCGATGCGCTCGCCGGAGGGTTGCGCGGATATCAAGTTCCCGACCGGCTCGGTGACGCGCACTACGTCGGCCTCGTCTCAGCGGTGGCACGAGAGGCAATTGCTCGACGAGTTGACGAAGGAGCGCCAGTTCTTCGGGACTGCAGGCGGCGAAGTCGGTATCGCCGAGGCGTTCGGTCGTGCTCGCCGCCGCGAGAGATGCTGCGTCGTCGCTGTCGGTATCACCCTCGGCGTGCGGTGCTCCCGGAGTCGATGAGGTGATCGGTGATGCAACCTGGTCGGGAGGATTCGGGCGGGGTTGCTCCCCGTGATCGAGTGAGTGCTCGGGCGTCGGTCGAGATCCGGGGTCATCGGCGTCGTCGGCCACCCGGGTGTCGATGATGTCGAGGATGCCGCGGAAGATCTGATCGAAGACCACGTCGTAGGCGGGGATCTGGGCGTGATCGGCGATCAACGTCACCCGGCCGAGCCAATAGACGTCCTCGATGGTTCGCGGCTGGGTGAGCAGAACGGTTTCGGCGAAACGCGCACTGCGGTCCGGCGTGATCGGGATGCCTGCGGCGTGCAGTTCTTGCCCGAAAGCAGCGGCAATGCCGGCCAGGTCGCTCCACTGCTCCGGACCGCTATCGGGTTCGTGGTCAGTCACCGGCCACCCACGACAGCCCGGCGCTGACGGCTAGGTCGTGGTCCTCGCGGTACTTCAACACCGAGCCCAGCGTGCGCCGCACCGCATCGGAATCCAACTCACCGATGCCCAGCAAAGTTGCGGCATGAACCCAGTCGATGGCCTCGGCTACTCCCGGTGGTTTCTGGACATCGAGACTGCGTAGTCGCTGCACTGCTGATGCCACATCAGTGACCAGTCGGGGAGCGGCTTCGGGCACTCGCATACGCACGATCTGAGTCGCGTGTTCCAGATCGGGGTAATCGATCCAGTGATACAGGCAGCGTCGCTTGAGAGCATCGTGTAGATCCCGCGTGCGGTTGGAGGTCAAGATGACCACGGGCGGGTGCGTCGCGCGCAGCGTGCCGATCTCGGGGATGGTCACGCTGGACTCGGCGAGAAGTTCGAAGAGAAACGCCTCGAACTCCTCATCAGCGCGATCGACCTCGTCGATGAGCAGAACCGCTGGACGTGGCCCGGGGTGCTCGATAGCGGCGAGCAGGGGACGCTCGATCAGGTAGTCGCGGTGGAATAACGATGACTCATCAGTGGCATCTCCCGTTGCTTCTGCCATCCGAATGCCGAGGATCTGGCGCGGATAGTTCCATTCGTACAGCGCCTCGGCGGCATCGATGCCCTCGAAGCACTGCAGGCGGATCAGCGGAGTGTCCAGCAATTCGGCAAGCGCCTTGGCCGCCTGCGTCTTACCGACGCCGGCTTCACCTTCGAGGAGCAAAGGTTGGGGTAGCCGCACGGCGCAGAAAAGAGCTGTGGCCAGCCCGGGATCTGCCAGGTACCCGACCTCGGTGAGGCGCGCGGTGAGTGCACCGATATCAGGCAGGAGCTCGGCTTCGGAGGTCACGGCGATGACAGGTGGGTCAGCGCCGGCGGCGCGCGATCAACCAGATGATGCCCACCACCGTGACCAGGCCGAGGATGACGGGCAGTGCTCGTTTGAGAACGGGTGCTCCTGCGGTGCCGAGTAGGTCGATGCTGTCAGCGGCCTGCGGCATCGCAGGAGCCGCGGCACCCGCGGGCTGGGAGCCGTTTGACGTTCCGTTGGCGGCGGCCGATTCGGTGGCTCCGCTCGCTGCGATGACCGATTCCAGATTGGCCGAGAACTGATCGATGATACGACCGGCCACGTCCTGCATCACTCCGCGACCGAACTGTGCCGGCTTGCCGGTGACGGTGAGATCGGTTGTCACGTCGACCCGGGTCCGGTCTGGCCCTTCTTCGGTCAACGTCGTCTTCACGACGGCCTTGGCGGTTCCCGAACCTCGTGTCTCCTTGCCTGTTCCCTCGATGACAGCGATATGCGCGGAGTCATCGCGTTCGAGGAACTTCGCGGTGCCCCCATAGGTCATGCTGACCGGCCCGAGTTTCACCTTGACCTTGCCGGTGAAGTTGTCTCCGTCGTTGGTTTCCAGGGTCGCACCCGGCATGCACGGGGCGATTTTGTCGACATCGAGCAGGGTCTTCCATGCTGTGTCGATGTCAGCTGGTACGACGAATGAATTCTCCAGGTCCATGCAAGGCTCCCCACGTGGTGATGTCGCGATGTGGTGTACGACACTAGTCTCATGGGCGAAACGGCGCCAGCGAATCCACGTCTTGTTGAGGTGCACCTCTTCGCTGCTGCCCGAGCAGCCGCCAAGGCTGATGTCCTGACCGTGTCGGCCGGGACCCTCCAAGAGGTGCTGGCGATGTGCCAGCGACAGGCACCGGGATTGACCGAGGTGCTGCCCCGCTGCTCGTATCTGGTCAACGGCATCGCCGCCACCGATGATGCTACCCGCGTGCAGCCCGGCGACCGCCTCGATGTGCTGCCACCCTTTGCGGGGGGCTGATGCGGGCGGGGCTAGCCGCCGATGGCGCTCATCGGCCGCGGTGGCTGGATGAAACTGGGGTCGTCGATCCCGTGTCCGGGCAGTTTCGCTTCGACCGACACGTGCAGGCGGCGGCGGATCTCGGCCTCGATTGACGCTTCATCGAGTGTTTCATCCCGCAGGACCGCGCGTAGATCGAGTTCGTCGCGTGCGAAGAGGCAATTGCGAAGTTGGCCATCGGCGGTCAAGCGCATGCGATCGCAATTGCCGCAGAACGGTCGGGTGACACTCGCGATGATGCCAACGGTTTCGGGTCCGCCGTCGACGAAGAATTCCTCGGCGGGTGCTGAGCCACGCACGGGCACCGGGGTGAGATCGAAGGCCTGCGACAGGTCATCCAGGATGCGTTCGGCGGTGACCATCGATGCGCGGTTCCAGATGCCACCGGCATCGAGGGGCATCTGCTCGATGAAACGCAGCCGCCAACCCTCGTCGAGGGCGCGGCGCAACATCGTGACGGACTCGTCATCGTTGACCCCGGGCATCAGCACGGTGTTGACCTTGACGGGTGCCAGGCCGACGGCCTTCGCCGCAGCGAGTCCGGCGATCACATCATCGAAACGATCCCGGTGGGTCATCGCCTTGAACCGGTCGCGGTCGAGGGTGTCGAGGCTGACGTTGACGCGCTCAAGGCCGGCATCGCGCAGCGCTCCGGCCTGTGCGGCCAGCCGAAGTCCGTTCGTCGTGATGGAGACGCGAGGCGGTTTGGGTAGCGCATTGATGCGGTGCACGACATCGACGGCATCGGGGCGCAGCAGTGGTTCGCCACCGGTCAGGCGAACCTCGTCGATGCCTTCTTCGATCGAGACACGGAGCACCGTCATGAGTTCGTCGGTGGTGAGCAATTCCGCGGAGGGAATCCACTGTGCGAAATCCGCCGGCATGCAATAGGTGCAGCGCAGCGAGCAGCGGTCGGTCAGGGACACGCGCATATCGCGATGTGCGCGGCCGTGCGTGTCGATGAGTTTGCTGTCGATCATGCGCAATTCACCCATTCGTCGGTTCCGTCGGTGAACACCTGGTGCTTCCAGACCGGCAGGCGTTCCTTCGTTGTGTCCACCAGGTCCGCACAGGCGGCGAAGGCTGCGCCGCGATGAGCCGAACTGACAGCGGCGGCAAGCGCGCAGTCACCGATTTCGAGCGGTCCGATTCGATGCATCACCGCAAGCCCAAAAATGTCGTGGCGTGCCGCCACCTCGCCAGCGATTTCAGCGAGCACCTCAGCAGCGGTCGGATGACCCTCGTAGTCGAGTCGGGCGACACTGCGGCCGTGATCATGGTCGCGAACATCACCGGAGAACGTGACGACCGCCCCTGCTGCGGTGATGTCGACGAGGGCAGCCGCTGCCTGAGAACTGATCGGCCCATGCGTGACTGCGCTGTGGACCGCCGTCTCCACGTGGGTGCGCATCGCCTCAGTATGGACGACTTGGGTGCGCAGGGCCAGCGAAAATGGCAGGCTGAGCGGTCATGCGGGAGATCCTGCCGGAGTTGGCGGTGGTGGGCGCAGAACCGATCGCGATGGCCACGGTGGTGCGCACCTGGCGTTCAGCGCCTCGCCCCGCGGGGGCGGCGATGCTGGTCACGGGCTCAGGCGAGGCGGTCGGATCCGTGAGCGGAGGCTGCGTCGAAGGCGCGCTGTACGACCTCGGGCACGAGGTGCTGGCTACCGGAGTTCCGGTTTTGGAGACCTACGGGGTCAGCGATGATGATGCGTTCTCGGTCGGGTTGACCTGCGGCGGAATCCTCGAGGTTTTCGTCGAGCGGGTCGATTCGGATACCTGGCCCGAACTTGCCGGCATCGCAGCCAGCGTCGCCGCTGACGAGCCGGTTGCTGTCGCCACGATCGTGCGCTCGGTGCATCCCGAGCAGATCGGACGTCACCTCGTCATCCGACCGGATTCTGAGTATGGAAACAGGCGGGAAGGTGCGCTGGGCACCGAACGCCTCGACGACACCGTCGCCGCTGACACTGTGGGGATGCTCGAGTCCGGCACCACCGGGTTCTTGCACTACGGACCAGAGGGGGAGCGGCTAGGCGAGGGAATCGATGTATTCGTTAATGCGATGGCGCCGGCACCGAGGATGTACATCTTCGGAGCCATCGACTTCTCGGCTGCACTATGTCGCGTTGGCAAGGTCTTGGGATTTCGGGTGACCGTGTGCGATGCGCGCGAAGTATTCGCGACGCAACGCAGATTCCCCGATGCCGATGAGGTCGTCGTGGATTGGCCGCATCGATGGCTGGCATCCCAACCGGTCGACGCCCGCACCGTGATCTGCGTGCTCACCCATGATCCGAAGTTCGACGTCCCCGCCCTGCAGGTGGCGTTGCGGACAGACGCTGGGTACGTCGGGGCCATGGGATCCCGGCGAACCCACGACGACCGATTGCGCCGGCTGAAGGAAGCCGGTGTCGGCGATGATGAACTCACCCGGTTGCACTCACCGATCGGCCTCGATCTCGGCGCGCGAACACCGGAGGAGACTGCGATCTCCATTGCCGCAGAGATCATCCAGAAGCGCTGGGGCGGCAGCGGCGCGCAGCTGACCGCGACGAAAGGACCGATCCACCCCGGTGCGTCACGGTGACCGCGCTCGCGGGCCTCGTCCTGGCCGCGGGAGAAGGGCGACGTTTCGGCAGCCCCAAGGCTCCTCATGTGCACGACGGCGAACGACTCGTCGACCGCGCGGTGCGGATCTGCCGAGAAGCCGGCTGCGATCCGGTGTTCGTCGTGCTGGGCGCCTGGGTTGATGAGGTACCCGATGCGGTGGTGGTCGTCAACCGTGTCTGGCGGGAGGGCATGGGGTCGTCGTTGCACGCAGGACTGACAGCGGCGATGCACGATGACAGCATCGATCGGGTTCTGGTCACCTTGGTCGACCTACCGGGCATGTCAGGCGAGGCTCTCGCGCGGGTGGCATCGAGTGCAGCGTCGATCGCGCAGGGGTGCTTCGACGGCGAGCCCGGTCACCCGGTCCTCCTCGGCCGAGACCACTGGGCGGGAGTGATCGCGATGGCCCAGGGCGATCGGGGCGCACGTGATTATCTGAGCGCACATGACATGTTCATCGAGTTCATCGAGGTCGGCGACATCGCGATCGGTGAGGACCTCGACGAGCCGACCTGAGGTTCACGAGGTGCGCGTCACATGCCCAG
>JAGYOB010000014.1 GCA_018399515.1 Candidatus Nanopelagicales bacterium | reverse complement strand
GCCCGCATCAGCGAACCCTTCCCGCCCCTGCCAACCGATCGAGGCTCGCTGCTGTGCCGATAGCGGCTCGCTCATCAGCACCGAGTCGTAGACCGGCACGATGTAGTGGCCGAGCCGAGACAGCAGCGGCGGATACGCACTGGTGGCCAGGGCAACCCGGCCCGCCCGCACCCGGCCGTGGTCGGTTCCGGCCAGCGCTCCGGCACCGATCCGCCCCAGGGTCCGCACCGGCGTGCGTTCGAAGATCCGGACCCCGCGACGCTCACAGGCTTCAGCGAGACCCCAGGCCAGTCGGGCGGGATCGACCATCGCGACCCCGTGCGTGTCTGCCACTCCTGCCAGATAGGTCGGTGAATCGAGTCGGGCGCGCACCTCATGCGCGCTCAACAACTCCACATCGACGCCCAAGCCGCGGGCCTGCTCGACCGTCTCGACCAGATCGTCGACCTGGTAGTCCTCGACAGCGACGGCGACCTCACCGCTGCGGATGAAGTCGCAATCGATTCCTTCCGCGGCCACCACCGACGCGATCGCCTCGAGGTTCTGCTGCCCGAGACGCTGCAATTCGTGCATCTCGTTCGGCCATCGCGACATCCCGTTAGCCAAGCCATGTGTGAGCGATGCTGCGACGAAACCGCCGTTGCGTCCCGACGCCGCGTGTCCGATCCGACCTCCGTCGACGAGCACGATGTCGAGGTCAGGGTGGCGAACAGCGGCCTCATAGGCGGTCCACAGCCCGGAGAAGCCGGCACCGACCACGAGAAGGTCCGCGGTGACCGGCGCTTCCAAGCGTGGTCTCGGCTCGGGCCGGTCGGGTCGATCGAGCCAGAATGGCAACTGCACGGCACCGGCGAAAGACGCGCGTGCCGCATCGGAGATGACGTTACTGAAAGCCACGTCACCACCACCTAGGACGAAGCGACGGCGGCTTCGAGCCGACGTCGCCTCCGGGCGTTGACACCCTGCACGACGAGGACGAGGACCAGGGACAGGAAGAACACGAGCGTGGCCAATGCGTACACCTGCACGGGGATTCCACGCTGAGCAGCACCCCAGATGTAGACCGGGAAGGTGACCATCGTGCCCGCGTTGAAGAACGTGATGATGAAGTCGTCGAAACTGAGCGCGAACCCCAGTAGCGCAGCACCCAGAATGCCCGGCAGCACGAGGGGGAACGTCACGTACCGGAAGGTCGCACGTGGGCTGGCGTACAAATCCCGCGAGGCCTCTTCCAACCGGGGGTCCATTCCCTGAAGTCGCGCTTTCACCGCGACGACGATGAAGCTGACGATGAACATAATATGCGCGATCGTCACGGCCCAGAAGCCCAACGGGAAGGTGATGTTCAAGAACAGCGCCAGCAGGCTCGACCCGAGCACGACCTCAGGGGTGGCCATCGGTAGGAAGATGAGCAGGTTCGTCGAGTCGCGGCCGCGGAAGCGATACCGCACGAGTGCGAAGGCGATCATCGTGCCGAAGATCGTGGCGATCACCGTTGCGAGGAGACCGATCTGGATGCTCAGGGCGAATGACTCGCACACGCCCGGAACCCCGCAGATGTTCTGCCATGCCGATACCGAGAACTCGTTGAACGTGACGTTGTACTTGCCCTCGGGTTGGTTGAAACTCAGCACCGCCACGACAGCGATGGGCACAAAGAGGTACACCAGGACAAGAACCGCGATGATCCCGATGATGTTGCGTCGCAGCCAGCGCATCAGACCAGATCCTCCGTCCCTGCACGCCGGATGTAGGTGAACACCACGACGAGGATGAACGCCATGAGGATGAAGGACAGGGCGCTGGCTATTGGATAGTCGCGGAACTGCAGGAAGTTCACCTGGATCGCCGTCCCGACCATGCTGTCACCGGGCGCACCGAGCAACCGAGCGTTGATGAAGTCACCGGCGGCGGGAATGAACGTCAGCAGCGTGCCCGCCACGACTCCGGGAAGGCTCAGCGGAAACACCACCTTGCGGAATCCGGTGAAGGGGCGGGCGTACAAATCCCCCGATGCCTCGATCAACCGCGGATCGATCTTCTCCAGCGACGCGTACAGCGGCAGGATCATGAACGGCAGGAAGTTATAGGTCAGGCCCAGCACTACCGCTATGGACGTGTTGAGAATGCGATCCTCGGGCAGCAGGTGCAGTGCGTTCAATGCTGTGGTGATCGCACCCTCGTCGGCCAGGATCGTGCGCCAGGCATAGGTGCGCAGCAGGAAGGAGGCAAAGAACGGCGCCACGACAAGGACGAGCATGAGCGCACGCCACCGGCCTGCCTTGAAAGCGATGAAATACGCCAGGGGGTAGGCGATGACGAGGGCGAGCACCGTAGCGAGACCGGCATAGATGAACGACCGCACGAATTGCGGCCAATAATCACCGAGGGCCTGCGCGTAGTTGCTGATCTGGAAAGCCGCCTGGTACACCCCGGACCGGCCCTCGACCGGTGCCTGCAGGCTGGTGAAGAACAACGTCGCGATCGGGATGACGAAGAAGACCCCGAGCCAACCCAGGCCGGGCAGAAGCAGCAGGTACGCCGTGCGAGAGCGCCGCTGCGACGAGCCCGACGAGGCAGCGGGGGCGTCGGTTTTCGCCGTAGTGGTGGGGACGATAGCCGGCATGACTCAGGCCGACTCCGCCACAAGCCCATCTACTGCGGGACTGTCCACGGCGAGGCCGAAGGTGTGCTCGGGCCGCCAGTGCACGATGACCTCATCGCCGGGGCGAAGCGTCGCGCCGAGAGTGTGGTTCTGTTCGAACACCATCCACTCCCCGCCCCAGGAGGTCATCACCAGGTACTGGGTGGACACACCCGTGAACGACGCATCGATGACCTTGCCGGTGACCGCGTTGACACCATCACCGATATCGGTGCCCTGGGTGGAGATGGACAGTTTCTCCGGCCGCACCCCCACCAGGATGTCTCCGGTTTCCACGGCCGAACGAGCTGCCGGCACAGCGAAGCGCGCTCCGGCCGCATCGACGAGGATGTCCCTGCCGGATGATCCGGTCACCCGCCCGGGAACCTCATTGGACTGCCCCAGGAAGGTCGCCACGAAACGGGTTCGCGGCAGGTCGTAGATCTCTACCGGCGCCCCCATCTGCTCGATGCGCCCCTTGTTCATCACCGCGACCGTGTCGGCCATCGTCATGGCTTCCTCTTGATCATGGGTGACGTGCACGAAGCTCGTGCCCACCTCAGTCTGGATGCGTTTCAACTCGATCTGCATCTGGCGACGAAGTTTCAAATCCAAGGCGCCCAGCGGCTCATCGAGCAGCAGCACGCCAGGGTGGTTGATCAAGGCCCGGGCTACTGCCACTCGCTGTTGCTGACCCCCGGACAGCTGAGCAGGCTTGCGACGAGAGAGGTTGCCCAGTTCGACCAACTCCAGCATGGCGGTGACTGCTGCCGAAACGTCCTTGATACCCCGACGGCGCAGCCCGAAGGCGACGTTCTCGAACACATCCAGATGGGGGAACAGCGCATAGGACTGAAAGACGGTGTTGACCGGTCGCTGATAGGCCTTCAACCGAGTGAGGTCCGCACCACCGAGCAGGATCTGGCCCTCGGTGGGGTCTTCCAATCCGGCGACCATGCGCAGAGTCGTGGTCTTGCCGCACCCGGAGGGACCCAGCAGTGCGAAGAACGATCCAGCCGGGATCGTCAAGGAGAGGTCATCGACAGCCACGAAGTCAGCGAAGCGCTTGGTGAGGTTGATCAGTTCCAGGTCCTTGACCTCGAAACCGAGGTTCGACGACCCCGACGACATGCTCACCTTCGTCCTCCTCGAGTCGTCACCGACTCACACCTTTTCGTTCGCAACGCTGGTGCGCCGCTGGTTCGTGGTCGAGACAGGTTGCTACAGACCGACGGCTCGCTGGAACTCCCGCTGGTAGTTCTCGTCCTGCTCCAACGTCAGATCCATGAACACGAAGGCCGCGTTGAGTTCGGCATCGGTCGGGAAGATCCACTGACTGCTGGCAAGCTCGGGATCGATGGCCTCCATAGCCTCCTTGGCGCCGGTGACCGGGCACAGGTAGTTGATGTAGGCGGCGACCTCGGCTGCGACGACCGGGTCGTAGTAGTAGTTCATCAACTCCTCGGCGTTCTTCTTGTGCGTCGCCGTCGATGGAATGAGCATGTTGTCCGTCCACAGCGTTCCACCGCTCTCGGGCAGCGAGAACCCGAAGTCCTCACCGAGACCGAGCACATCACCCGACCAACCGATGACGGCGATGACATCACCTGTCTCCAGGGCGGCCAGGTAGTCGTTGCCCGCAACCTGGCGGATCTGGCCGTTGTCGATCTGCTCAGCCAGGGCCGCGATCGCCTGCTGGAACTGGTCATCGGTGAAGTTCGACGGGTCGTTGCCCTGCCAGGCCATGATGCAACCCATCGTGTCGCGCATTTCCGACAGCACGGTGATACGACCGCGCAGTGCCGGGTCGAACAGCTGGTCCAGGCTCGTCAGGGAATCGACGCCGAGCGCATCCTGGATACCCGGCACGTTGTACCCGAGACCGGCGAAGCCGCCCTGCCAGGGCAGGGTGTAATCACGTGGCTTGTCGAAGGACACTTCCTGCAGCCGCGGGATGAGATTCGCGGAGTTGGGGATCAGCGACTTATCCAGTTTCTGGGCGAAGCCATTACCGATCCACAGACCGGCCATCCAGTCGGTGAGAACGACGATGTCCCGATCGATCGACTGCCCCTGCTCGAGTTGGGCGCGAACCTTGGCATAGAACTCGTTATTGTCGTTGATGTCCTCGTTGTAGCTGACCGAGATTCCCGACTGCTCCTCGAAGCGCTCGAGGGTCGGATAAGCGCCGGTCTCCTCGTCGATGTCGAGGTATTCCACCCAGTTGGACCACAGCACGACCTTCTCGGTGTCGGACTGATCGGCTGGACCGGTCGGCGACGGGGCAGCTGACGTCGGATCATCGCCACCACCGCCGGCACCGCAGGCTGCGGCTGCGGCAGCGACACCACCGATACCAGCGGCCTGAAGCAGGCGCCGGCGGGACAAAGCTGCGCGGGACATCCGCACGATGGCGGCAGCCTCAGGGCTCAACGGTCGCTTCGTCATGGTGGTCATCTCCTTCATGTCGGTCCGTCGCACCCGGCGGCTTCGGTCCCCGAGCGCATCATGCCACGATCATTCGCATTCTGGCATTCACATTCTGGTTGCAAAGATGTTGCCTTGTTGTTTCGCCATCCCAGTCGTTATCGATCCGTGCCGGTCCGATCGGCGAAAACCGTCCGGTGCCACTCCTTCCTGGGCCGGCCGGTGATGTCCCAGGACACGTGCTTGACGACGGTGTAATCCTCCAGTGAGTACGCCGACATGTCCTTGCCGAAACCCGACTGCTTCATTCCCCCGTGGGGCATTTCGCTCACGATCGGGATGTGGTCGTTGACCCACACGCACCCCGCCCGGATCTCCCGCTGGGCGCGCTGGGCCCGGAAGACATCGGTGGTCCAGGCAGAGGCCGCGAGCCCGAAGGGCGTGTCATTGGCCAGGGCGATCCCCTCATCGTCGGAATCGAACGGCAATACGACCAGGACCGGTCCGAAAATCTCCTCCTGCACGATCGGGGAGTTTTGAGCAGCATCGGTGATGACGGTGGCGGGATAGAACGCACCACCGGTGAGGTCCCCGCCCGGGATCTGGCCACCCACACGGACCTTGGCACCATCAGCGCGAGCCCGATCGACGAACCCCGCGACGCGTTCCGCCTGGCGTGCCGACACGAGCGATCCCATGTCGACATCGCGATCGCGCGGATCACCGATCCGGATTGCGGAGAACAGATCACTGACACCCGCAACGAAGGCGTCATAGAGCGGACGCTGGACATAGGCGCGCGTGGCCGCAGTGCAGTCCTGCCCGGTATTGATCAGAGCACCTGCTGCCGCACCATGCACCGCGGCCTCAAGATCGGCGTCATCGAACACCACGAAGGGCGCTTTCCCCCCAAGTTCCAGATGCACCCGAGCCGCGCGAGCCGATGCGACTTCCATGACTCGCTTGCCGATCGGAGTCGAGCCGGTGAAGGACACCATGTCCACATCACGGTGCCCGATCAGAGCCTCTCCCGCGACCGGCCCGGTGCCCACCACCACATTGAGCACACCGTCGGGGATACCCGCAGCGAGTGCATCCTCAGCCAGCATCATCGAAGTCAGCGGCGTGATCTCAGCCGGTTTCAACACGATCGTGTTTCCCGCGGCGATGGCCGGCAGGATCTTCCACATCGCCATCTGCAGCGGATAGTTCCACGGGGCTACTGAGCCGACCACGCCGACCGGTTCGCGACGGATGACCGATGTGTGATCGGAGTCGTATTCCGCCGATGCGAGCCCCTGCAGAATTCGTGCAGCACCGGCGAAGAACACCACGTTGTCGATCGATCCCGGAACGTCGAACTCCGTCGCCATGCGCAGCGTCTTGCCGGTCTGCTGGGATTCCACCATCGCGTACTCGTCCGATCGGGCACGAACCCGCTCGGCGAGTGCGAGCAGAGCATCGCCACGGGCAGCAGGTGGCAATCGGGACCAATCAGTGAAGGCGGAGCGCGCCTTGCGCACTGCCTCGTCGACCGCGGCGGGGCTGGCGAGATCGACCGTCGCGATCGTCGTGCCGTTCGCCGGGTCGATGACGTCGAGGGTCTCCACGTGATCTCCCATCAACTATCGAGGCTGGCCATGACGTGCTTGATCCGCGTGTAATCCTCGAACCCGTACATCGACAGGTCCTTACCGTAGCCGGAATGCTTGAAGCCACCGTGGGGCATCTCCGCCACAAGCGGGATGTGCGTGTTGATCCACACGCATCCGAAATCCAAGCCCTTCGCCATGCGCATCGCACGCCCGAAGTCCTTGGTCCAGACCGACGAGGCCAGCCCGTAACGCACGCCATTGGCCCAGCGCAGCGCCTGGTCCTCGTCGGAGAACTGCTGGATGGTGATGACCGGTCCGAAGATCTCGTTCTGGATCATCTCGTCGTCCTGCTGCAATCCGGACACGACCGTCGGCTCGACGAAGAAGCCTCGGTCGCCTTGCCGGTGCCCACCGGCGACGACCTCGGCGTGAGCCGGCACCCGCTGCAAGAAGCCCAGCACACGCTCGAGTTGGGCCGCGTTGTTCACCGGAGGCACCAGCGCTTCGCCGCCTGGCCCGTCTTCGAACGTGGTGGCCGTGCCCCGCGCCTGCTGCGCCATCGCAGCGACGAAGTCATCGTGGATACCTGGCGCCACGAGCATGCGGGTCGCCGCCGTGCAGTCCTGGCCGGCATTGAAGTACCCCGCGACCGCGAGCCATTCGGCCGCCGCCTCGATATCGGCATCATCAAAGATGACGACCGGGGCCTTGCCGCCGAGTTCGAGATGGACACGTTTGACATCGCGGGCCGCCTCGCCGGCCACTTCCATGCCCGCGCGGACCGAGCCGGTGATGGACACCATCTGGGGTGTGGGGTGCGACACCAGATTCCGCCCGGTCTCGCGATCCCCGCAGACGACGTTGAACACACCCGGTGGCAGGATCTGTGCCTCGTTGATCAGTTCGGCCATGCGCACTGTCGATGCCGGCGTGGTATCCGACGGCTTCAACACGACGGTATTCCCGGCGGCGATAGCCGGGATGTACTTCCACACTGCCATCATCATCGGGTAGTTCCACGGCGTCACCTGGCCGATCACACCCACCGGTTCGCGACGAATCATCGAAGTGAATCCGGCCATGTACTCCCCCGCTGCACGCCCCTCGAGCACTCGGGCCGCGCCGGCGAAGAACCGGATCTGGTCGACCATGGGCGGGATCTCCTCGCTCATGGTCACCGCCACCGGCTTGCCGCAATTCTCACTCTCCAGCGCGACGAGCTCGTCGGCATGCTCCTCGAACAGATCGGCGATAGCCAACAGTGCCTTCTGCCGCTCGCCGGGCACCGTGTCACGCCAGCCCTCGAAGGCGGTGGCCGCAGCCGTGTACGCTCGATCGACATCCTCCGAACTCGACTGCGGTGCCGTGGCGAATATCTGCCCGGTGGTCGGGTCGACCAGATCGATGGTCTGGCCGTCGGCTGCCGGGACGGATGCGCCGTTGATGACATTTCGGATCTCACGGGTGGCCACGGTGATCTCCTTCTCCCAGCGACGGTCGGTCCGGTCGACAGCCTGATTTTCCGCCGACGCTATCGGGAATCCATGGACTTCGTCGAGAAACGCAGGGATATTCGACGGAATCAGTCGATGAACAGACAATTGCCTACGGATTCCCTTGCTTATCCAAGGACGATGGCCCATCCTGGAGACATGAGCACGGTTGCCCGACGGGCCATCCGCCCGACCCCCGCTCGCCTCGACGAGGTCAGCAAGGCGATCATCGACCAACTGCAGCAGGACGGGCGCCGCTCCTATGCCGCCATCGGCAAGGTCGTGGGCCTGTCCGAGGCTGCTGTCCGCCAGCGGGTACAGCGGCTGGTCGACACCGGCGTGATGCAGATCGTCGCAGTGACCGATCCCCTGCAGGTCGGTTTCCCGAGGGCCGCCATGATCGGTATCCACATCGACGGGGACGTCGAAGCCGCTGCTGATGAGCTGGAATCCATGCCCGAGGTCGACTACCTGGTGATCTGCGCGGGTGGCTTCGATGTGATGGCCGAGGTCGTCGCCGAGGATGACGACCATCTGCTTGAGATCGTCAACCGGCGCATCCGGGCTGTCCCCGGCGTGCGTAACACCGAAACCTTCGTGTACTTGAAACTGCGCAAGCAGATCTATTCGTGGGGAACCCGATAGCGAGTGCACCCGCGAAGACGAACGAGACGGAAGAACCCGAAGCACCGAAGATGAGGAAGAGATCATGACCACCACCCCGCAGTATGTGACCGAAGGTAACGCCGACGCACTCGCCGAGCGCGCCCGACGCCACCTATGGATGCACTTCACCCGTCACTCGGTCTACGAGGGCGGTGGTCATGTCCCGATCATCACGCGCGGCGAAGGGCCCTACATCTTCGATGATCAAGGCCGCCGCTACTTCGACGGTCTCGCCGGATTGTTCGTCGTCCAGGTCGGCCACGGTCGCGCCGAACTTGCCGATGCGATGGCCCGCCAGGCTCGGGAATTGGAATTCTTCCCCCTGTGGTCCTATGCGCACCCGAAAGCCATCGAACTCGCCGAACGTCTCGCGTCATACGCTCCCGGCGACCTCGATCGGGTGTTCTTCACCACCGGCGGCGGTGAAGCAGTCGAAAGCGCCTGGAAACTCGCCAAGCAGTACTTCAAACTCACCGGCAAACCGACCAAGCACAAGGTGATCTCCCGTTCGGTGGCGTATCACGGCACACCGCAGGGAGCCTTGAGCATCACCGGCATCCCACCGGCGAAGATCCCCTTCGAGCCGCTCGTGCCCGGTGGTGTGAAGGTCCCGAACACGAACTTCTATCGGGCAGCGGAGGAATACCGCTACGACGAGAAGGCGTTCGGGTTGTGGGCTGCCGATCGCATTGCCGAGGCCATCGAGTTCGAGGGTCCCGATTCCGTCGCCGCGGTGTTCTTGGAGCCGGTGCAAAATTCCGGTGGCTGTTTCCCTCCCCCACCGGGATACCTCGAACGCGTTCGTGAGATCTGCGACGCCTACGACGTCCTGTTCGTCGCCGACGAGACCATCACCGCCTTCGGCCGCATCGGGGACATGTTCGCCGTCAACCGATTCGGCGTCACACCCGACATCATCACGTGCGCCAAAGGA
>JAGYOB010000013.1 GCA_018399515.1 Candidatus Nanopelagicales bacterium | reverse complement strand
TCCCGCACTCCCCCATGGGGCTCCGCTCACCGGGCCCACAGCGTGCGGCCCGTTGGGAACAGTTGACTCAACGGTCTCGGCGATCGGCCCCTGGGGGGCGAACGGATGACGGGGTAGGAACGGCGCCAGATGGGCTGCGACCGCAACCGGACCCACACCGGGGCCACCCCCACCGTGTGGGATGCAGAACGTTTTGTGCAGATTGAGGTGGGAAACATCGGCTCCAAACCGACCCGGAGCAGCCAGCCCCACGAGAGCGTTGAGATTCGCTCCGTCGACGTAGACCTGGCCTCCGGCGGCGTGCACGATGTCGCAGATTTCGACGACGGCCTCCTCGAAGACACCGTGGGTCGAGGGATAGGTAATCATCAATCCCGCCAACTGATCACCGTGCTCGGCGACCAGGTCACGCAAAGCGCTTACGTCGACATTGCCGTGGTCATCGCATGGCGCCACCACAACACGCATCCCTGCCATGACGGCGCTGGCAGCATTGGTCCCGTGGGCGCTCGACGGGATGATGCACACATCGCGATGCGACTCGCCACGTGACCGGTGATAACCACGAATAGCCAGCAGACCCGCGAATTCCCCCTGTGAACCCGCGTTGGGTTGGATGGATACGGCCGCATAACCGGTTATCTCGGCCAGCCAGGACTGCAGTTCGTGGACCATCTGCGCATAACCGGCCAGCTGCTCCCCCGGCGCGAACGGATGAATCCGGGAGAACTGCGGCCAGGTGATGGCAGCCATCTCTGTAGCCGCATTCAACTTCATCGTGCAAGAACCCAAAGGAATCATCGTCCGATCCAACGCGAGATCACGGTCAGAAAGTCGACGCAGGTAACGCATCATCGCCGTCTCAGAGTGGTGATCGTTGAAAATCGGGTGAGAAAGGAACGGCGAGGTCCTCATCAGTTCATTCGGTAGTCGAATCGACCCGTCGCCTGACTGTCGCGCCTGGGTCGCCGACGTTGTCGGCGCAGAGGGAACAGGTCCGAGTGCATCAATGAAACTGTCAACCACGCTTGCGATGTCGGCTGCAGTGGTGACCTCATCGAGGGACATGGACACCACGTCACGATCGATGCGACGGATATTGATCCTTCTCGCAGCCGCAGCCCCCACCACGGCATCGGCACGGTTATCGGTCGATACGGCCACCGTGTCGAAGAACTCCCCGTGCAGTGGCACTACCCCTAATGACCGCAACCGATCGCTCAGGTCGACGGCGTGGCCGTGCACGCGATGAGCGATAGCGCGGAGTCCATCAGGCCCGTGATACGCCGCGTACAGGGCAGACACGATCGCTAACAGCACCTGTGCGGTGCAGATATTGCTCGTGGCCTTCTCGCGCCGGATGTGCTGCTCCCTTGTTTGGAGCGCCAGTCGATAGGCCGGCGCACCATCGGCATCGACGCTCACCCCGACGAGGCGCCCGGGGAGGTGCCGCTCCCAGCCGGCGCGCACGCTCAAGAAGCCGGCATGGGGTCCACCTGCACCCATCGGGACCCCGAAACGCTGAGCCGAACCGATGACGACATCGGCGCCCATCTCCCCCGGCGGTGTTATTACCGTCAAGGCCAGCAGGTCCGTGGCAACGGCAACCGTCGCTCCCTGCTCATGGGCGGTGTCGATCACCTTTCGCGGATCACGGATACGCCCCGAGGTGCCCGGATAACTCAAGAGCACCCCGAATGCCTCGGCGAATGGTGCTGGGTTGGTGTTGTCCTGCAGGTCGAGGTCGAGGTCGCGGATGTCCAGATTGATCCCGAGGGGTTCAGCACGGGTGCGAAGGACGGCGATCGTGTGCGGATGCGTATCCGCATCGATGATGAACGTCGAGCGATCGGTTTTGCTGACTCGGCGCATCAAGGCCATAGCCTCTGCCGCGGCAGTGGGCTCATCAAGCAACGACGCACCGGCGACAGGCAAACCGGTGAGGTCTTCGATCAAGGTCTGGAACGCCAGCAGGACCTCAAGGCGGCCCTGGGCGATTTCTGGCTGGTAGGGGGTGTAGGCGGTGTACCAACCGGGATTCTCCAAGACGTTGCGCACGATGACCTGCGGGGTGATCGTGTCGTGGTAGCCGAGTCCGATCATGGAGGTCAACACCGTGTTGCGATCGGCCAACGCGGACAGTTCGGCGAGAGCCTCGTCTTCTGAGACAGCGACCGGAAGGTCCATCGGCGTGCTCAACCGAATCGATTCGGGCAGCACCTCACTGAGCAAGGTCGCCAGATCGCGAACTCCGAGGGTGTCGAGCATGAGCTGGGTTTGCGTGGGCGAGGGCCCGATATGCCGGTCGGCAAAGGTGGCGCGGACCTCGGGGACTCCTACGACCGTTGCACGTGGATCCGTGGCGTGGTTCGCGCTGATCTGATCTGTCATCGCCGGCAACCTTTCGAGGGCATGTCGGTGACCAGGCGGTCACCCGCATGCCCCCTCTGGTTTCGTGTCGGACACGACCTGAGAGTTTCACCCCGTTGGTTCGGGGCTTGCACCTTCGGTGGAGCCGGTTGGCTCACTTTCCAGAGTTGCCTGATCCCTACGGTTCCGGTTGCCTGAGAGTTTCCGGGGCGGTTGCTCCTTCGGCGGCCCTGCAGTGTGGTGACCGCAGTGCTCTCTCCCGTGGGGATCGTTCAGCTGGTGGGAACGCTATCAGCCAACCTGGGCGCGCGCAGCGCGCCTCGCCGCGAGCTCGTCCTGGGCGCTGGCCGTGCCGCAGCCTCCTGCGCTGCCGTCGGTGCGTTCGCCGGGCAGTTCGGCCAGGGTTCCCTCGACCTCCTGCCAGACGCTTCCGATGGCGATGCCGAATACCCCTTGGCCGCCCCGAACGAGGTCGATGACTTCGTCGGCACTGCGGCA
>JAGYOB010000012.1 GCA_018399515.1 Candidatus Nanopelagicales bacterium | reverse complement strand
CGGCCAGGTAGCTCAGTTGGTACGAGCGTCCGACTGAAAATCGGAAGGTCGACGGTTCGATCCCGTCCCTGGCCACCCAATGGTGATGTCACAGCGATGACGACAAGACCGTGCTTGCAAGCAAGACAGTGCTAACAAGCAAGACAGTGCTTACAAGACGGTGACAGCGTCGTCCCATCCGACATGTGGCTTGCGGGGGAAGTTGCCGCCCTCAGCGACAGTGCCGATATTCACGATGAGAATGCTGCGCAGTGACGTCCCGGCGAAGAACTCAGCGTCCACACCGGCGTTGTCAAATCCGCCCATCGGACCGGCATCGAGACCGACGGCGCGCACGGCGAGGATGAAATAGCCCGCCTGCAGGTTTGCATTGAACATGGCCGCCTGGGTGCGAGCGGCGTCATCGGAGAACATCTCCTTGGCGTCGGGCATCATCGGCAGGAGTTTGGGCAGATGTTCGTGGAAATCGGTGTCAGCGGCGAGGATCGCCACGACCGCAGCCGACTCGCTCTTGGGGCGATTACCCTCGGCCAAATGGGGCATGAGTCGCGCCTTGGACTCCCCGGTGGCGAGGAACACGATCCGAAGCGGCTGGGTGTTCATAGCCGTGGGGGCATGGCGCATGAGTTCGTAGATCGCGGCGAGCTGAGTGTCGGAGACCGGCTGATCGGTGAAGGAGTATGAGGTTCGACCTTCGCGGAAGATGAGATCGACAGCGACGTCGGAGAGAGCAGTTTCGGGGGTCTGGGTTTCACTCGTTGACGTCATAGCCTGACTCTAGCAAGTAGTTGAATATTCACCTAATTGCGAGGGCGCTGCCGCGGGTGATGCGTGCGATTGCTCACCGGCCCGAAAGACACCGGAGCCGCAACCGCTCGCCCGTTCAGCAACGTCAATCCAGGGCGACGATGAGCGGCGGCTCGGTCGCCTCGATCACGTCCTCCACCGTCACCCCCGGTGCGAGTTCTCGCAGCACGAGACCCTCTGGCGTCACATCGATGACAGCCTGGTCTGTGATGATCCGCTGCACGACCGCCTTGCCCGTATACGGCAGGGAACATTCATTCACGATCTTGTAGGTGCCGTCCCGGGCCACATGCTCCATAAGCACGATCACGCGCTTAGCGCCGTGCACGAGATCCATGGCACCGCCCATGCCTTTGACCATCTTGCCCGGAATCATCCAGTTCGCGATATCCCCGGCCGCGCTGACCTGCATGGCGCCCAGAATCGCCGCGTCGATCTTGCCGCCGCGGATCATGCCGAACGATGTGGCCGAGTCAAAGTAGGACGCACCTCGGCGAACGGTCACGGTCTCCTTGCCGGCGTTGATCAGATCAGGATCCACATCCTCATCCGCCGGATAAGCACCGACTCCGAGGATTCCGTTCTCACTTTGCAAGACCAACTCGACATCATCGGAGACATAGTTGGGCACCAGGGTGGGCAGACCGATGCCCAGGTTGACATACGAACCGTCGGTGAGTTCTGCCGCCGCGCGGGCCGCCATCTGTTCACGATTCCACGCCATCAGCGCTCACCCTCTCCGGCCGGACGTACCGTGCGCCGTTCGATTCGCTTCACCATCGCCTGCTCGGGCTTCAACGCAACGACATGCTGGACATACACACCCGGTGTGTGGATGCAGTCAGGATCGAGTTCCCCCGGCTCCACCAGCTCCTCGACCTCGGCGATAGTCGTCCTTCCGGCCATGGCGGCCAGCGGATTGAAGTTGCGGGCTGACTTGTTGAAGACCAGGTTGCCGTGACGGTCGCCCCGCGCGGCCCGGACCAGGGCGAAGTCGCACACGATGGCCCGCTCCATCACGAATTCGCGCGGACCGTCAGGGGTCGCGAACTCCCGGACCTCCTTCGCCGGCGAAGCGATGAGGATGTTGTCCGCCGCGTTGCCGACTCCGTCGTATTTCCACGGTAGTCCGCCCTCGGCAACCTGGGTTCCCACACCGGTTGCGGTGAAGAACGCCGGGATGCCCGAGCCGCCGGCTCGCAGGCGCTCGGCAAGCGTGCCCTGCGGCGTGAGCTCGACCTCGAGTTCGCCCGACAGGTACTGCCGCTCGAATTCCTTGTTCTCCCCGACATAGGACGACACCATGCGCCGAATCCGGCGCCCGTGGAGCAGCAGTCCCAGGCCCCAATCGTCAACGCCGCAGTTGTTCGACACGACCTCAAGGTCATCCACTCCTGTTTCGAGGAGGGCTTGGATGAGTACCGATGGGATTCCGCAGAGCCCGAAACCGCCGACAGCGAGCGATGATCCGCTGCTGATCTGGGCAACCGCTTCCGTAGCGCTGGCCACAACCTTGTCCATGAAAACTCGCTTCCTCGGTCAAGGACCGAACGCACTCGGTCCGAAGCGGACACCGGCGACATTCTGTTGCACCCATGAAGTGGTGGTGGCCACCGGGGTGGCGTCTGC
>JAGYOB010000011.1 GCA_018399515.1 Candidatus Nanopelagicales bacterium | reverse complement strand
GCGAAAAGGTGATCGACCGGTCCGTCGAAGAATCCCTGGATCTGCGAGGTGTGCAGGTCGACCGAGATCAACCGATCGGCTCCGGCCGCTTTGAACAGATCCGCCATCAGCCGCGCCGATACCGGTTCGCGGCCGCGATGCTTCTTGTCCTGGCGCGCGTAGCCATAGAACGGTGCGATCACCGTGATGCGCTTGGCAGACGCCCGCTTGAGCGCATCGACCATGATCAACTGCTCCATGATCCAGGTGTTGATCGGCGAGGTGTGGCTTTGCAGGACGAAGGCGTCGCACCCGCGCACCGACTCCTCGAACCGCACGAAGATCTCGCCGTTGGCGAAGTCATAGGCGCTGATCGGGCACAGGTCGACACCGAGCTGCTCGGCGACCTCCTGGCTGAGTTCGGGGTGGGAACGACCCGACAGCAGCACCAGGCGCTTGTTCGGGGGTACGGTCAGACTGCTCACCGGGATTCCTCCTGCTGTTGCGCGGCTTGCGCCGCTTGCGCCGAAGGTGAGCCTGCTCGACGCCGACTCACCCACCCATCGATATTGCGTTGCCGTGCACGCCCCACTGACATGGCGCCGGGCGGAACATCCTCGGTGATCACCGAACCCGCTGCGGTATATGCGCCGTCACCGATGGTGACCGGAGCCACGAGCATCGTGTCGCTGCCGATGCGGACCTGCTTGCCGACCACGGTGTGATGCTTGGCCGCCCCGTCGTAGTTGACGAACACCGTGGCTGCGCCGATGTTCGAACCCTCACCGATCTGGGCATCGCCGACATAGGACAGGTGCGGCACCTTCGCGCCGTCACCGATGTCGGCGTTCTTGATCTCGACATAGGCCCCGGCCTTCGCCGCCTCGCCGAGTCGAGTGCCCGGACGCAGATAGGTGAAGGGACCCACTGTCGCGCGCGGACCGATCACAGCGAGGTCGGCGACCGTGTGGCGGATCTGTGCTTCCTCCCCCACCTCGCACGACGTCAACGTCACACCCGGTCCGATGCGCGCACCGCGCGCGATCGTGGTCGGCCCATACAGATAGGTATCCGGCAGCAGCATCACATCGGCATCGACATCCACGTCGACATCGATCCACACGCTGGACGGGTCGAGCATGGAGACACCGTGCGCGAGCCATCCGCGATTGATGCGGTCGCGCATATGGGCGGCGGCTTCGGCGAGTTGGCGCCGATCGTTCACGCCGAGGATCTCCACCGGATCGTTCACGATGTCGGCGACGACCGTCTCGCCGTCGGCGTGCGCGATGCCGAGCACATCGGTGAGGTATTCCTCGCCCTGTGCGTTATCGGTGTCCAGTCGACTCAATCCTTCGACGAGCACCGGGCCGGCGAACACGTACATCCCCGCGTTGATCTCGTTGATTCCGCGCACCGATTCATCGGCATCGCGATGCTCGATGATGGCCTGAACATGATCGTCGCGACCGCGCACGATGCGGCCATAACCGGTCGGGTCGTCCAGCAGCGCGCTGAGCAGGGTGATGCCCGCCCCGCGATCGGCATGGGTGGCCAGCAGGTGCGCGACGGTGTCGCCGGTGAGCAGAGGCGTGTCGCCGCTGAGCACCACGACCGGTCCTGTGACCGACGCGTCCAGATGTCCGCCCTCGACCAAGGCGGTCAGGGCCACGCGCACCGCGTGCCCCGTGCCGCGCTGCTCGGCCTGCACGACCGTGTCGACCCACGGGGCAACCTCGTCGAGGTGGGCGACGACCTGATCGCGGCCGTGCCCAACGACGACCATGACGTGCTTCGGCTGCACCGCGGCCGCGGCGGCGATGACGTGTTCGAGCAGGGATCGCCCGGCGATCGGGTGCAGCACCTTGGGGAGAGCGGAGCGCATACGCGTGCCCTCACCGGCGGCCAGAATGACCACGACCGGGGGGTGCGTGCCGGGTGCGGCGTTCATCGCGGCGAACACTACTCGCCCACGGTTGCTCCCGGCGAGGGAGTCGAACCCCCATTCAGAGATCCAAAATCTCTTGTCCTGCCATTAGACGAGCCGGGAAGGTGTGAGTGATCAGTGTGCCATCCCCCCTTTACAGGCTACGCCTGCGTAGGTTACGGTGGCGTAGGTTGCTGTTCGCAACCCCCGGAATCACTGATTCACCTCGCGAAGGAGAAACCTGTGGCGTTGACCGAGCAGGCAGCCCCCATGACCCCGACCTCGCCGTCCACCACGACTCCACGATCTCGACCCGAGCCCGAAACAGTTCCCCTCAGCCGGACGTCGCAGATCATGATCGGTGTCTTCGTCGCTGTGCCGCTGCTCGCCGTCGTCGCCGCGATTCCGGTGGCCTGGGGCGGCTGGCTGGGCTGGACCGACCTGATCCTCGCCCTCGTCTTCTACTCGATCGCCGCCCTCGGCATCACGGTCGGTTTCCACCGACTGTTCACCCATGGCTCCTTCAAGGCGCCCCGAGCGGTGCGCGTCGGCTTCGCCATCGCGGGCTCCTTGGCGATCGAGGGCAATATCGCGCAGTGGGTCGCCGATCATCGCCTGCACCACTCCCGCAGCGATGAAGAGGGGGACCCGCACAGCCCGTGGCGCTTCGGCACCTCCAAGCGCGCGGTGGCCAAAGGCTTGCTGTTCGCGCACATCGGCTGGCTGTTCGATGGTGGTCAGACCTCCATCGCGCGCTACGCCCCCGATATCGCCGCCGACAAGGACCTCAACCGCGTCGCTCGGTTCTTCCCCGCGCTCGTCTTGACGTCGCTGCTCCTGCCCGCGGTGCTCGGCGGCCTCATCACCTGGTCGTGGATGGGCGCGCTCACGGCGTTCTTCTGGGCCGGGCTGGTCCGCATCGCCCTCGTCCACCACGTGACCTGGTCGATCAACTCCATCTGCCACGTGTTCGGCAAGCGCCCCTTCGCCACGCGCGACAACTCCTCCAACGTCGCCTGGCTGGCAATCCCCTCCTTCGGTGAGTCCTGGCACAACCTGCACCACGCCGAGCCGACCTCGGCACGACACGGTGCGCTGCGCGGCCAGCTCGACCTGTCCGCCGAGCTCATCCGCGTGTTGGAGCGCATGAACCTCGCCCGTGACGTGCGCTGGCCCAACCCGGCGCGTCTGGCCGCGAAGCTCAAAGACCCCGCGATGCGTCGTCGCATCCCCGGCTGGGTGGAACCCGACGAGTCCTGACCCACTCATGCCCGGCGCCCCGCTAAGGTCGCGTCCGTGCGCATGACCGGGCGAGAACGTCGCGAGCAGCTGCTCGCCGTGGGGCGTCGCCTGTTCGCCGAAAAAGGCTACGAGGCGGTCAGCGTCGAAGAGATCGCTGCGGCCGCCGATGTGTCCAAGCCGGTGGTCTATGAGCACTTCGGCGGCAAAGAGGGGCTGTATGCGGTCGTCGTCGACCGCGAGATGAACACGCTGCTCGAGCGCATCACCAGCGCGCTGTCGGGCAGAACGCCGCGGCAGTTGCTCGAGCAGGCCGGGATGGCGCTGTTCGACTACATCGATGAAAACCCCGAGGGCTTCACGATCCTGGTCCGTGATTCGCCGGTGTCGCAGCAGACCGGTTCGTTCGCGAGCCTGATCGTCGACATCGCCGCGCAGGTCGAATACCTGCTCGCCGAGCAGTTCTCCGCGCACGGATTGCCGAAGGGTCTCGCGCCCGCGTATTCGCGGATGCTGGTGGGGATGACCGCCCTCACCGGGCAGTGGTGGCTCGATGTGCGCAAACCCAAGAAGGAGGAGGTCGTGGCGCATCTGGTGAACCTGGCGTGGAACGGCCTGTCGCACCTGGAGGCCAAGCCCCGCCCACTCCCCTCCTCCCGCCGCCGCACTCCCTAAACCCAACCCCCTGTGACAGGTGGGGGTGGTCAGCTAGCTGGCTTGGCGGCCGATCTCTTTGCGGTAGCGCGTCACGTCACCGGTGCGGTTCACGCCAATAACCCCGACGAGCTCGTCGTCTCGGCGGTATTCCACGATGCAGTCACCACTCCACTCCCCGTCGACCAACCGAGGTTCACCCAGACCAGGCATGCCATAGGACTGCAGCGAATAGTCGTACTGATCGGACCAGAACGACGGCATCGGGCGGAACTCACCCTCAGGTTCTTCTCCCCGCAGGATCGAAGCCAACGTCAGTCCGGCGCGTTTGCCGGTCTCGGTCGGCATGTTCCAGTGCTCGACGCGCCTGGGCATATCGTCGAACAACGGATTCGGGAAGCGAGCGACATCACCGACGGCGACGACCGGCGCATCTGTTCCCACCGCACGCAGCAGATTGTCGGTGAGCACCCCGTCGCTGAGATCAAGCTCATGACCAGCCAGCCACTCGGTGTTCGTCAGGCTGCCAACCGCCTCGATCACGACGTCCGCGGTCAATCGATCACCGTCGGCAAGGGTGACGCCATCGTCATGGAATTCGCTGACACCCACCCCCAGAGCGAAACGCACACCGTTCGCTTCATGGTGGGCGCGCATCGCCGCCCCGAGTTCCTCGCCGAGTGGCCGCAGCATGGGTTGGGAGTCGAAGGCCGTCACTGTGACTTCGCATCCCAAACCGCGAGCGGTCGCAGCCACCTCGCACCCGATGAATCCGGCACCCACGATGAGCAATCGTGTGCCCGGGGTCAGTCGCTCCCGCAGGCGCTGCGCGTCATCGACGGTGCGCAGCACCTCTGGCTGCG
>JAGYOB010000010.1 GCA_018399515.1 Candidatus Nanopelagicales bacterium | reverse complement strand
GTGTACAACCCGTCAGCATCGGGGGTGAGGTTCGTGGCTTGCCAATCCAGCGACGGGATGTCGAACGCCGCGTACTTCGACCGACCCGCGCTGCACAGTTGACCATCGGGGATGAGCGACCGGTGCGCGCCAGCGACGGCTCCCTGGTTGATCTCATTCCAGTCGAACAGCGCCTGGGCGTTGGTGTCCCACGCGTTCTCGCACATCGGTGACGTGCGGTCGCCGTAGAAGCATTCCCAGATACGCGAACCTGGGTCGGACATCGTGCCGTGGGCCATGGCGGCAGGGGCGGTAACCGCTGCGGCCGTGAGCCCGGTGAGCCCTGCAGCGATCGTGGCGCCAGCCAAGGCGATGGAACGTGTGCGTTTCACTCTCGTCCTCCGGTAACGGTAGTCAGGCAGCCGGTGCTCGACCGAGGTCGACGACAGTCGACAACAGTCGACGTCGCACTGGGTATCGGCCCAGCGACGCACAACGGTGCCCTCGATGACGAAAATATGACGGTGACCAGTCCGGGATCGTTCCGTGACCAACGGAATTTCTCGCAACCGGCAGGTCGCTGCGGTGTGACAGGATGAGCACACGAACGCACAGGAGGGAGCAGCGGTGAGTGATGAACCGTGTGCGACGACCCTGCTCGCTGCGCCGATGGCCCGCGATGAGGCCGAGCAGTTGGCTCGCCTGCTCAAGGCCATCGCCGATCCCGCGCGGTTGCAGGTGATGTCCCTGCTGCGCTCAGCCGAGGCCGGCGAGGCGTGCGTCTGCGATCTGACCACACCCCTGGGTCTATCCCAGTCGACGGTGAGCCATCACTTGAAGATCCTGGCTGATGCCGGACTCGTGCGTCGAGAACGGCGGGGGACCTGGGCGTACTACTCGCTGGCGCCCGAAGGCATGGCGGCGATCAGCGACGCTTTGACGTAGTGGCGCCTCGACCGAGCGGGCTGAGCGAGCGGGCTGATCTAGCGGGCGAGGAATCCCCCATCGACGGCGAGCTCGCAGCCGGTGACGAAGGAGGCATCGTCGCTGGCGAGGTAAGCCACTGCTGCGGCGATCTCCTCGGGACGCCCGAGTCGGCCCATGGGAGTCAGGTCGGTCATCACCGTCTCGAATTCGGTTCCGCGCACCGAATCCAGGATCGGGGTGTCGATGAATCCCGGGTGGATCGAGTTGACCCGCAGTCCCCGCTGCGCCCACAGCAGCGCGACGTTCTTGGTCAGGGTGCGCACCGCTCCCTTGGCTGCGTGATACGCCGGTGAGGTGCCGAAACCACCGGAGATGCCGAAGATCGACGAGATGTTGATGATCGAGCCGTGGCCGGAGGCCAACAGGTGTGGCGCAGCGAGTTTCATCCCTAGGAAGATGCTGGTCTGGTCGATGGCGATCGTGCGGTCCCAATCCTCGATCGTGGTCTGTTCGATGTCGAGGATGTCGCCCATCCCCGCGTTGTTCACCAGGATGTCCAGGCGACCGAAGCGCTCGATAACCGTGTCGATGACACGCTGCCAGTCCTCGGCGTTGGCCACATCATGATGGAGCGCGAGAACATCGCCACCCTGGTCGGCCAAGGTGGCTGCCGTAGCAGAACAGGCCTCATCGTTGATATCGGTGAGGACGACTCGGGCACCCTCGTTGGCGAGTCGATGTGCGGTTGCCGCACCGATGCCGCTGGCCGCGCCGGTGACGATGGCGACCCGATCGGTTAGTCGCTGCATGGGAATCCTCTCGACGTCTGCGCGCGCTTCTCGCGCTACGACGACACTATGAGGATCGGCTCGACACCGGTAGGGACGTTAGTCAGGCAGTGACGAGGGTGGTGGGCCAGTCGCTGTTCTAGCGGCAGGTGCAGCGACGCTCCGGGGTGACCTGGGACATGACCTCGTCGACGTGGGCGCCGCAACCGGCCCAGGTGACCTTGCCGCAGGATTGGCAGGGAGCAGGACTGCACATGGGGACTCCTTCGAGACGATCGAGAGTCCGATCGGCGAATGACCGGACAACCCGAGACTATACCCCCCGGGGTATCACTATGCAAGGTCCCTCGGACGCCGTGAACGCCGGGCAACGGTTCGCCGCGGGTATTGATGCGGCGCTGCGTTCGCTAACGCTCACTCGCC
>JAGYOB010000009.1 GCA_018399515.1 Candidatus Nanopelagicales bacterium | reverse complement strand
TACGGCGCCAAGCAGGTGGTGCTCGCCAGTCTCGTGCTGTGGTCGGTCGTGCTGTTCCTCGCGTTCATCATGCCCGCGGGTTCTTCGGCCCTGTTCCTCGTGCTGGGCGCCTTCATCGGATTCGTGCTCGGTGGCAGCCAAGCGCTATCGCGGTCGCTGTTCGCTCAACTCGTGCCACGGGACAAGCAGGCGGAATATTTCTCGCTGTATGAGGTCAGCAACGGCGCGAGTTCGATCCTCGGGCCGTTGCTGTTCGCACTCACCCTGCAGTTCCTGGATTCCTATCGCATCGCGATCATCGCGCTGGTGGTGTTCTTCATCATCGGTGGTGCGCTGCTGGCCAAGGTCGATGTGCGCAAGGGCATCGCCGACGTCGGAAACGCCCAACCCAGCGTTGTCTAGGACTGGTGAGCCGACTCCAACCGCACCACGATCGACTTCGAGGCGGGGGTGTTGCTCTCGGCGGCGGTCGCATCGAGCGGGACGAGCACATTCGCCTCGGGAAAGTACGCGGCCACGCACCCGCGCGGGGTCGGGTAGGCCAGTGCCGTGACATCGGGCATCCGCCGCTCACCATCGTCGGCGACGCTCACCACATCGACCCGCGAGCCATCGCGAAGACCGCGATCCTCCAAATCCAGCGGATTGACGAACACGACGTCTCGGGCACCGGACACCCCGCGATACCGATCATCCATCCCGTAGATCGTCGTATTGAACTGGTCATGTGAGCGCACCGTCTGCAGCAGCAGGTGACCCTCGGGAATCTCCAACTCGGTCTGCTCATTGACCGTGAAGGTGGCCCGAGCCGTGGCCGTGGCGAATCGACGGTCATCGCGCGGTGGATTGGGCAGCACGAAACCATTCGGTTCGCGCACGCGAGCGTTGAAATCCTCGAAACCGGGCACCACCGCCTCGATGTGATCGCGCACCCGGTCGTAATCATCGGTGATGCTCGCCCACGGCACAGGGCGCTCACCGATAACTCGCGCGGCGATCTCGGCCACGATCATCGGTTCGCTGCACAAGTTGTCTGACACCGGGGCGAGGCGGCCCTGCGAGGTATGGACGACGCTCATCGAATCCTCGACCGTGACGAACTGCTCACCGCTGCCCTGCCGGTCTCGCTCGGTGCGGCCCAGGCACGGCAGGATGAGCGATTCCTGCTCGGCCACCACATGGGATCGGTTGAGTTTGGTCGATACGTGCACCGTGAAGTCGACCGCCCCGAGTGCCTTCTCGGTCAGTTCGGTGTCGGGTGTGGCGGCGGCGAAGTTGCCGCCCATTGCCATGAAGAACCGGACCCGACCATCGCGCATGGCGCGGATCGCGTCCACGACGTCGAGTCCGCTGTCCCGCGGCATCGGCGTATCGAAATGCGATTCCAGGGCATCGAGGAACTCTGGCGTCGGCCGCTCGTGGATGCCCATCGTGCGGTCACCCTGCACGTTGCTGTGCCCGCGCACGGGGCAGGCGCCGGCTCCGGGGCGGCCGATATTGCCGCGCAGCAGGAGGTAGTTGACGATCTCGCGGATCGT
>JAGYOB010000008.1 GCA_018399515.1 Candidatus Nanopelagicales bacterium | reverse complement strand
CGTCACAGCGTGTCTTTGGTCAGTCTGGTCAGTCTGGTCGGTTTGGTCGGTCTGGTCGGCCTGGTGGGTCACGGTGCATCGCGATGATCCTGCCCTATCGGAGTGGCCAGGCCCTGGCAACGGCACGCCAAGGTTGCGGCGATCCCCTCAGGGAGGAGATACCGTGGCTTCTATGGCCCCCGACACCACCGGAACCACGTCGGTCATGGATAGCCAGGCTGGCTACCCCGTCGGCTGGGAGGCCGACGTCGTGCTGCGTGACGGCCGAACCGCGAGGCTACGCCCCATTCAGCCACAGGATGCCCCGGAACTGGCCCGGTTTCATGAACAGCTGAGTGATCAGACGGTCTACTTCCGGTTCTTCGCTCCGCATCCCACGCTCAGCGATTCGGAGTTGCGCAGGTTTACGCAGGTGAATCATCGTGATCGGGTTGCTCTCGTCGTCATGATGAAGGACCACATCGTGGGGGTGGGCAGGTACGACCGACTCGAAAATGACGAAGCCGAGGTCGCATTCGTCATTCGCGACGACCATCAAGGCCTGGGTATCGGTTCACTCCTGCTCGAACATCTCGCCTCCGCGGCTCGCGAAAACGGCATCGGCCGTTTCGTCGCTGATGTGCTTCCCGCGAATGGCCGAATGCTGGCGACCTTTCGATACGCCGGGTACGAACTCTCACAAGGTTACGACGAGGGTGTGGTGTCTGTCCGATTGGACATCGAGCCGACCGGTGTATCGGAGGCAGTTCGCAATGCTCGAGAGCAACGCAGCGAAGCGCGCTCGCTGCTACCGCTCCTGCGCCCGGCGTCTGTCGCGGTCGTCGGCGCTTCACGTCGGGAGGGGACCGTGGGGCACGTGCTGCTACGCAATCTCATCGCCAGCGGCTACACAGGGCGCATATATGCGGTCCATCCGTCAGCACACCAAATCCTCGGGGTAACCTGCCATTCCAGCCTTGATCGAATCAAAGACAGCGACGACCAAGGCGTAGATCTCGTGGTGATCGCAGTCGTAGCCGACGAGGTCCCCGGCGTCGTCGATGCAGCAGCAGGCGTCGGTGCAGGAGCGGTCATCGTCGTGTCGAGCGGGTTCGACGCTGGTGATGCGCAACCGGATTTGTCGCCGGCACGACTAGCCAGAACTGCCCGCGATGGCGGCATGCGCTTGCTCGGTCCAGCGGCTCTGGGTGCTGTCAACACCGATGGCGACCTGTCCTTGAACGCTTCCCTGCTGCCGGCGATGCCCCGCCGCGGGTCGATCGGGTTCTTCTGTCAGTCAGGCGCGTTAGCGGTTGACATCATGCGACGGATGGATGCTCGTGGTTTAGGGGTCAGCACCTTCGTATCGGCCGGACATCGGGCAGACATATCCGGCAATGACCTCTTGCAATTCTGGGAGGAGGATGACCGCACGCATTCGATCATGCTGTATTTGGAGACAGTCGGTAATCCGCGCAAATTCGCGCGTCTGATCGAGCGAACGGCCCGACATAAGCCTGTGGTCATCCTGCGGACCACGGGCGCGCGTAGACGAGGCCCAGTCCTGCGCTCGGCGGAAATCGAGGATGTTCCCGCGAATGCCTACGACCAGATCATCGCCGACACCGGAGTGATCGAGGTCGCGACATTGGACCAACTGCTTGATGTGGCGGAGGTGCTCCAGATCAGGGGCAATTTAGGACGTGGCCGTATCGGACTTGTCGGGAACTCCGAAGCGGTTGAAATCCTGGCTCGCAATGCAGCAGAGCAGGTGGGGCTCGAATGCGGGACCACGTCTCGCATCCTGTCGCGCAGCAGCAGTCCGCATCGGTTCCGTCGTTATCTCGACGAGACGGTCCGAGACCCCCGAGTCGACATTGTGGTGGCACTGTATGTCCCACCCGTGGAATCCACCGATCATGACGCGCAGGCCAGGGCCCTCATCGCCGAGTTGGCGGCCACGGTGTCCAAACCGATCATCGCGGTTGTTCTCGGTTGGAATGTGTCCGCCCTGCGGCAAACCGTGCGGGATCGAGCCGGCTCAGTACTACCGATATTCACCGATGTGGAGCATGCGATGACGGCGCTTGAGAGGGTGGTTGGGTATACGTCCTCGCTCGCAGAGAATGAAACGTCGCTCGGTGCTGCGGCCCCGGTTCCGGGCTGCGACGCGATGGCTGCACGCGATGTGGTCACGCATCTCACCGATAATGCGACGGAACTCGAGTGCGCTAGCGGTTGGGTAGATGTGAGCGAAGAAGATGCAGATGCCCTGATCAGGCATTACGGACTGCCACCCCGTATTCATGCGACGGAGCCGCCACATGTGAGCGCAGTTCGCGTGGTTGCCACCCGCGATTCCCTACTTGGTCCGGTGGTCAGTTTCGGTCTCGCCAGTCCGATCGCCGAGGCGTTAGGGGATCGACATTACGCGTTGGCGCCTCTGACCGGCCATCAGGCCGAAAGGCTGGTGAGTCGCTCGGTCTCGGCGATGGACACCAATGCAGGGACTGAGGGTGATTCTCCGGTTTTGGCTGAGGTTGTACGTCGAGTAGCAGCTTTGCTCCACGACGTTCCCAAGATCTATCGAGTCGACGTCGTGCTCGAAAGGATGAGGCAGACCGGAACCTGGGGGTGTCGAGGCTTCGATGTCCGAATTGGCATGGTTGGTGGGGACCAACTTTGGGGGACGCGTAGCCTCGGTCGCCTGCTCCGGCCCACCGTTGGCTAGGGCCCGGCAGTTCAGCGTCCTCAAGCCGGCATCTTCAGTGCACGGCCGGAACTCCAGGTGACAGGATGGGGTCCATGAGCGATACCTTGAGGATGCGGTTGCGCTCCGACATCGAGCGGAGCGGCTACTATCCCGATCTCGTTGCGGATGCGCTGGACACGGCCATCGTCGGCGAATCGCTCGTGTCTTACGTTGTCCATCACGAAGCGGCTTTTGATCGCGATCAGTTAAGGCGTCACGTCACGGTCCTCGCCTTGACGGCCACTCGATTGATCGTCGGGCACACCGACGAGCATGGCCCTGACGAGAGTTGTCCCCATCCGTATGCCTCGGCATCCACCGAAGCTGTGCGGCTGGAGCGAGTGGACTCGGTCGTCGTGACTCGAGTGGTAGCCAACCCCGCGACGCATCGGGTGGGTGGACCGACGCGCGAGGTGTTGCTCACGATCGGATGGGGTGCGGTAAGTCGCATCGACCTCGAACCGGCTGGGTGCTCGGATCCGGCCTGCGAAGCTGACCATGGGTACACCGGTGCGGCCAGCAACGACGATCTGTCCCTGCGTGTATCGGAGGCGGCAGACGGACCAGAGGTCGTCGCACAAGCTCTCACGTTCGCGGCAGCCCTCTCGGAGGCGACGGCGGCGCGGCTTCGCTGATGGTCGGCCTTCCCCCGCCGCCCGAATACGATGGCGGATCCCTCGCATCGGTGCTTCCGTCGGCGGCGGCGGCGCTCGGAGTCCCCGGCTACTGGGACCTGCTCGGCCTCGGTGACGGCTACCGACACGTGATCGTCGTGCTCGTGGATGGGTTGGGCTTGTCGAGCCTGCGTGAGCACGCCGATGTTGCACCGTTCATGACTTCAGCGAGTGTTCGCGGAATCCACGCAGCGACCCCGACCACCACCCCGACCGGCCTGGGCAGCCTCGGGACTGGATTGGCCCCGGGCGCTCACGGCCTTGTCGGCGCGTCCTTCATGGTGGACGGACACCAGGGCCTCCTGCATCCTCTCAATTGGCAGGATGCCCCCTCTCCTCATGTGATCCAACCCGAACCAACGATGCTGGAGCGGTTAACCGATCGCGGAGTCCGTGTCACCAGCATCAGTCCCCGGGCCTATGCACACTCCGGTTTAACCCAGGCCGTGCTGCGTGGTGGGACCTACCGAGGTGCCGACAGCGTCGGCGAGCGACTCGGGGAACTGCTTGCAGCAGCGAGGGATGATGGGCCCGCCCTGAGCTATGTGTACTGGCCCGATCTCGATCGCACGGGCCATGGGCACGGGGTGGAATCCGATCACTGGCGTTCGGAGCTCGCGCACGTGGATTACATCGTCGAACGGATCGCTGGAGCGTGTTCGACAAAGGATCTACTCGTTGTGACAGCCGATCACGGAATGGTCGATGTCGACAGCGACCGACGGATCGAGATTGATGCGATTGCCCAGTTACGACGTCATGTTGTAAACATCGGAGGCGAACCACGGTGTCGATTCATCTATACGGGTGCCGGTCGGGAGCAGGAGGTTGCGGCGGAGTGGAGCGAGGTCCTGGGGGATTACGCCTGGGTGATGACGCGATCAGAGGCTATCTCCGCGGGATATTTCGGTTCGATGGAACCGACCATCGCCGATAGAATCGGGGGAGTCATCGCCTGGGCGAAAGACACCTGGTCGCTGACCTCAGCATCCACCGATGCGAGGGTCTCTCGTCTGCGTGGGCAACATGGCTCGCTGACAGCGGCCGAGGTCGAGATACCCCTCATCACCATTGCGGGGGAGGGGCGTCGTGGCTGAGCTCGTGTTCTTCTCGGGAACGATGGACTGCGGCAAATCCACACTGGCGCTCCAGACTGATCACAACCATGCATCTCGGGGGCGTGCCGGATTGGTGTTCACCCGGCACGATCGCGCGGGTGAATCCACCATCTCCAGTCGCCTGGGGTTGCGGTCACCGGCTCGCGAAGTGTCCGAGGATTTGGATTTCCACGCCTTGATCGTTTATGAGCTTTCTTCTGGTCGGCCAGTGGACTATCTCATCTGTGATGAATCTCAGTTCTACACATCTGCGCAGATCGATCAACTCGCTGTGATTGTTGACTCGCTGGATATCGATGTTTTCGCCTTCGGCATTCTCACCGACTTCCGTACCCGTCTGTTCCCTGGCTCCGCCCGGCTGGTCGAGTTGGCAGACCGTGTCGAAGTTCTCCAGGTCGCGTCACTGTGTTGGTGCGGACGGAGAGGCACTCACAATGCCAGAACAGTCGACGGCGTCGTCGTCATGGAGGGGGAGCAGGTCGTGATCGGCGACATCGAAACGGGTGTGGTGAGTTACGAGGTGCTGTGTCGCGAACATCATCGTCGAGGCGTGACCGCGAGAGGATCCGGCCGCGAACATCAGTCCCGCCAGACGTTGCCGTTCAGTGGCGAAGACGCTCGCGCGTGACGCTACGCCGTCGGATCGGCGTCTTGCTCTTGCGAGCCGAACAGAATCTCATCCCAGGTCGGGACGCTGGCCCGCTTGCCGCGTTTGGGTTGCCGGACAGGTTCGGGCTGGCCTTGGGAATCCTCGGCGGTCGGGTCTGAATCGACATCTTCCTCACTGTTCGCCGATGCCGGGGCAGGGCCCGTCGAACCTGGCTCGACAGTGATCGACGCCACCGCTGCGACCTGATCGGTGGGACCGATCAGGAGAGCGCGTGCCGTGTCGTCGTCAGCTTGCACGGTCGATTCTCGGGTATCGAAGACCCATGTTGCGACCTGGTCGAGCGGACCAGAGGGGTAGGAGCACAGGATCTGCCACAGCCCATCCTCGCGCAGCCAGGAGTCCCAGCGGATCTCCGGCGATTCGACCCCCACCGTCTCCGCCGCCCTGGCCACCACGACGTCGAGAGGGCGATCGCCCAGGTGCGAGGAGATGACCGTGCGGCGAGCCAGGTCGGCGGTGAAGGCCCGATCCGCTAACGGCGGCCCAGCGAAGCGCTCGACCTTGTCCACCGGCACACCGAATTCGTCAGCGAGATCGGCCACCGTCGCCCCAGATCTCAGGCGCAGCTGGATCTGTCGAGGGCTGAAAGTCGTGTTCAGGGCGATCTCCCGCTGGCCGGTTGGATGTCCGTCTAGTCGCATAGCCGCCATGAGCCGGGAATCGACCAGAACGGAATGCTTCCTGCCGCGGGAGTCTGCCAGGAGTAATTGCGTTCCGTCCTGCGACAGGCCGAGAAAGCGCAATTCCGCCATCTGCGCCTCCTCCTCGCCGTTCGCTGATCGACCGGGTCAGGCCCGTCCACTCATGCCTGCGGCGGGCCTGCTCCATTGTGGTGTATCGGTTGTGCTGATCGGTCACGGGGCTGGTGGGGACAATCGGGGATCGGTCGGCTGCTTCGTCGGCGGGTCGTGCGGGGTCTGCTCACCGGGATGGATGAACCGGGTGGCAGTCAGGGCGAGGAGGAGTGTGGCTACTCCGGCCCCGGCGGTTAGGGCATACCCGGCTCGGGGTCCGGCCGCATCGATGAGGGCACCGGTGGCGGCGGCGGACAGCGCTACTCCCGCCCCCAGCCCAGTCGTGTTGACCCAGGCAAGTCCCTCGGTCAACTGGCTCTCCGGAACGACGGTCGACACCAGGTAGTTCGTCATGATCAACACCGGCGCGACGGCGAACCCGGCCAGGATGGCGACCGCGCTCAACGGCAGCACACCACCGACGATGGGAAACGGGATCGTGACAACGGCGAGCACAGCGGCCCCGAGGAGGAGCTGTCGCACAGGGTGGGTGGAACCGGGATTCCAGGCACCGAAGAGCACTCCGCCGATCAGCGAACCGGCTGCGTACAAAGCCAGCACCAGCCCGGCTGCTGCGGGGACTCCGAGGTCCTGGGTGGCAGCCACGGTGGCGATTTCGAGAGATCCGAAGACCGCCCCAAGCGCGATCATGATGAGTGTCAGCCAAATAAGGCCGATGTTTCGCCATGCGGGTGACCGTGCAATCTGAACCACATGGATCGGTGGCTCGCTGCGTCGATGGCTGAGGAGGAGCACCGTACCCGTCAGCACGAGCAGGGCAGCGGCCAGAAGCGGCGCGGCAGGCGCCACGACAATGGCCAGGATGGTGGCCAACGGAGGACCCGTTACGAAGATGACCTCATCGATGATGCTTTCCCACGCGAAGGCGGCGCGCAGCCGATCCGTTGTGCCCACCGCGTGGATCCACCGTGCTCGAACAAGGGAGCCGCTGGCCGGCTGGGTAGCTCCTGCAAGCACGGCCAACGCGATGAGCGCAACCATCGGCCCATTGTTGAGAACCGCGAACACGAAACCGATAAGGCTCGGGACATGGACAACCATGATCAACGACACGACTGAGCGCTGTCCCCACCGATCGACGAAGCGGGCGGCAACGGGCGTTGCTATGGCTGACGCGACGACGTAGGACCCGGTCAAGATCCCCGCTGTCGCGTAGTTTCCGCGCTGAGCGCTGACGAGGAGGACGATTCCCAACCCCACCATCGCAAGGGGAAGCCGCGCGATCAGTGCCGAAAGACTGAATCTCAATGCTCCCGGCTCGCGCAGCACGTCGGTGTAGGGGGTGATGACGGATCTCACTATCGAGAGGGTAGCCGAGTCGGCGACGAACTCATGTTCGGTGGGATGCTGTGGGCATGGCAGACCGAAAAGATGCATCTCGGCGCGATGACGGCCGAATCATCGAGGCGATGCTGGCCTCGGACTTGGGCGACATGTGCCAACAGGTCGCTCAGGAAGTCGGTCGCTTTCTCGTCGATGAGCGTCCGGCGGAACTTACCCAGCGAACCAAATCGTCAGCGACCGACATTGTGACTCAGATGGATGCGATGGCAGAGGACATGGCGCGGCGCATGATCTTCGAGCGCCGACCCGCCGATGGGTTCCTCGGGGAGGAAGGCAGCCACGAGCCTGCGGCGAGTGACTTAACGTGGATTGTCGATCCGATCGATGGCACGACGAATTACGTCTACGGGTTACCGATGTGGGCTGTCAGTGTGGCGGTCATGCACGAGGGACGCTCCATCGCGGGATGCGTCTGCGCACCCGAACTGGAGATGACCGCCGTCGCAGTTCGTGGTGCAGGCGCGAAGTTTCGCCACAATGGCGATGATGAGGTCCTCGACGTCTCACGGCAGCATGATTTAGCGAACTCACTGATCGGTACGGGCTTCGGATACTCAGGTCGACGCCGAGCCAGTCAGGGGCGGGTTGTCGCTGATCTTGTGAGCCACGTGCGAGATATCCGTCGGGCGGGAGCGGCATCGATCGACCTGTGCTGGGTTGCCGCAGGCTTCCTCGATGGCTACTACGAACACGGTCTGCATCTGTGGGACTTCGCCGCAGGGGCTTTGATCATCGAAGAGGCAGGCGGAACGGTGACGACGCTTGACGGTAATGCCGTCTGGTTACCCGGGACGCATGCTGACGAGCCTTCGGATCTCTTGCGGGAATGGGACACCATCGTGGCCGCTGGGTCGGACCTGCACCCCAGACTGAGGAAACTGCTGATTTCGGTCACCGCCGGAGAACACGCCTGAGTCTGTGAATCGCGTATCGGCTCTCTTAGCCGATACGACGGTGCTCCGCGCGATACCAGTGGCTGTTTTTGATGTAGGTGTCGATCGCCGATTGGATCATCTCCTCATCGGGTGGGACGTCGAGGATTCGAGCCGGCACTCCCCGAGCCTGGTGGCGTTCGGGGATCGCCATGCCGGGAGGAACCAGGGCCTGAGCAGCGACGAGACTGCCACGTCCTACGTGTGCCCCGTTGAGGACGACCGCTCCGGAACCGATCAGCGACTCGGTGTCGATGCGGCACCCTTCGAGATGCACCCGATGACCGATCACGCACCGATCCGAGATGACGGTGTCCCAGATCGCGGTGCAGTGAATGATCGTGCCGTCCTGGATGGATGTGCCCGCACCCACGACGATTCGGCCGTGGTCACCGCGCAGCACGGCACCGGGCCATACCGATGACTCGGGGCCGACCGTGACGTCCCCGATGAGGACAGCATCAGGGTGAATGAACGCCATAGGGTCGATGGTGGGCGCTCGATCGGCGATGGCATACAACGGCATAGCGTGGCCTTCCTCGCGTGGTGGCTCATGCAGGGATTGATTCGGCAGTATTCCAGTGAGGGCACAGACGACCTACGGCCACTCGCTGGCAACCTGGTCGCCAGCCTGCCTGATACAGGCAGCGCATCGTGAGGCACAATGAGCGGCCGACGAGGTGCTTTCTGGTCCACCAGGGGGCGAACACCCCGTCGGTACGTTCCGACGCAATGAGATGGGGAGTGGGCAACGAGGCTATGGCCACCGACTATGACGCACCACGCAAGACCGACGACGAATTGGCTGAGGAGAGCCTCGAGGAGTTAAAGGCTCGTCGCGCCGATAAGGCGGCGTCGACGGTCGATGTGGACGAGGCCGAGCTGGCGGAGAATCTCGAGTTACCGGGCGCGGATCTTTCCGATGAGAGCCTGACCGTCCGGGTGCTCCCGCGTCAGGCGGATGAGTTCACGTGCTCGTCATGCTTCCTGGTCCATCACCGCAGCCAACTGGATCATGAAGGCAAGAACGGCCCCGTGTGCACCGACTGCGCCTGAACTTCGCTAGGCGCGCACACCGAAGAATTTGCGGGTTGTCCGCTGAACGATCAGTTCCAGCACCGCTCCCGTCGTAGCCGACACTACGGTCCACGCCAGTGCCCGGCCGAAGGGGACGAGAGGATCATTGGCCGTCGGTGGCTGGCTTCCGGTGACTTGCCGGTACAACGCGTTCAAGACAGGTCGCGCGGCCATGCTCACGCCCATCGCCGCCAGTCCGGCTACCGCGGTGACGACCAAGCCGCCATCGTCGCCCGAGGGTGTCTGGGAATCGTCAGCAACGGTGGGCATCGCGCCCTCGACTCCGGTGTCGAATCCGGAGTCGAATCCGGAGTCGAATCCGGAGTCGATGGTGGCATCGCCATTGTGCTCAGGGTTGTGCTTCACGTGGGGCTCCCTCGTGTTGTCTCGATGGTGGCCGATGGACTCGATGGCGGCGACGCTACCGCATCGCACCGGGCTTGACGGCACCCGCTGATTACGCTGCTCGCCCTAGGTTCGTTCCCCGTTCAGGGCATACCTCGCAACGCCGGCCTGCGCCAAAGCCTGCATCAGTGCCTCAGGGTGACGGCTGGAAAGCAGCCAGGACGTGTGCGGGTCATGGGGATCATCAACCTCGATGATCACGCCTTGGCGAACCGACCAGGGGCGTACCAGCATGTACAACCGTGGATCGGCCAGCCGTAGTGCTCGCCTCATACCTGCTGAGTCGAGTTCGGCACACTGCGTCAGCACCTCGCACGGAATCACGGCGCGCCCAGCCCTCAGGTGTTCGGATGTCACCGTAACGATCGGCGCCGCGATAATCAGGATTCCGAGCACGACGACCGACAGTGGGATGAACGCGAGAGCACCGACCACGACACCGTAAGCGGCGCCGTAGGCGATGCCCAGGCTGCCAGTGAGGCAGACGGCAAGGATCCACACCCAGGCCGTCGGCCACAGCCGCTCTCGGTAGAGCATGGCTACAGCCTGACAGGCGTGGAGTGAATCGTGGGTGGGTAGGGTCATAGGCGCGAGGAATAGTCAGCGAACGGCACAGCGTTCGCTGGTGAGGCGCAGCGGCAGCGCTCAGGTTGAAGCGAGGTGCACACGAGGTGTCGATTGCAGTACCGGATGATGCTCAGATCCCTGAGCGCGGCGAGGGTGCGCCGGCGGTGGGGGAATCGATCGACAGCCACTATCGGATGTGCTTCGCCTGTGGTTTGGATCATCCGGGTGGATTGCATCTTCGGTTAACCGCCGGTCCCGAGGTCAGTGTGATGGGGGAGCTGGTCGTCGGTGAGCACCATCAGGGTGCACCAGGACTTGCTCACGGAGGGGTCATCGCGACCGCGATGGATGAAGTGATGGGCAGTCTGCAGATCCTGATCCGCAAGCCGGCCGTGACGGGGCATCTGGAAACCGACTTCCATCGGCCCGTACCGGTGGGCACGATATTGGCGCTCCAAGCACGAGCTCTGGGGCAGAGCGGACGCAAGGTGTACTGCGAGGCAGTGGCCTACGCGGGTCAGGAGCGCGTGGTGAGCGCCAGTGCCATCTTTGTGCAGGTACCGGTAGAACACTTCACGACGCAGGGCTCTGCCGATCTCGTCCAGCGGGCGATGCAGGAGCGCCAACAGGGTGCACCGCGGTGGTGGGGGGAGGTCAATCCGTGATGTCCGATGAGCCCGCCGATAACCTGGCCGGGTCGAGGGAGCCGGTGCTCGATGTCCTTATCACTGTCGTCGATGCAGACATGGATGTTCCGCGATATGCCAACCCAGGTGACGCGGGTGTGGATCTCCAAACGACTCGGGATATCCGGCTAGATCCGGGGCAGCGATGCGTGGTCGGGACTGGAATCGCCGTGGCGATCCCGCGTGGATTCGCAGCCTTCGTCCATCCCCGAAGCGGTCACGCCGCACGGTTGGGGTTGGCTCTGGTCAATTCCCCGGGGACGATCGACGCGGGATATCGAGGTGAGATTCAGGTCATTGTGATCAACCTCGATCCCCGAGACACGGTCGCTCTTCGGCGAGGTGATCGAATCGCGCAAATGGTCTTCCAACCCGTGATGATCGCCCGGTTCCACGAGGTGGACAGGCTCCCCGGCTCTCACCGGGGTGGCGGCGGTCTGGGGTCAACGGGGGTGGGCCGTCCTGGGGCTGGACCGCCGGGAGATCATGGAGTCTGAACACAGCCTCGACGTCTCCGATGCGGCGTGGCTACGGCAGGAAGGGCAGCCCGACTGATGTTTCGCAAGAAGTCTGATCCGAATCAGGATGTCTCCGTCGACGAGGGTCTCGACGATGGCGAACTTGACTCCGCTGACGATGCTTCGCTGCCTGCACGCGATCGTGGGCCCTGGGATGTCACCGAGGTCACCGATGCACAAGATCGCATCGACCTCGGTTCGCTGCTGATCAAGGGTGTTCCCGGTTTGAGCATGCAGGTCCAGGTCGACGAGAAGACCCAGCGGGTAGCGATGATCACCCTCGTCCTCGAAGACGCTGCTGTCCAGGTTCAGGCCTTCGCTGCGCCACGCAGCGGTGGTATCTGGCAGGACGTGCGTCCGGCGATCGCCAAAACTGTCACTGGCAGCGGCGGTCTGGTTGAGGAAGCCGAAGGTCCTTTCGGGATCGAACTGCGAGCGAGGGTCCCAGGAACCAATAAGGAACTCCAACCAGCCCGATTCGTGGGTGTCGACGGGCCACGCTGGTTTCTGCGGGGGCTTTTCCTCGGTAGTGCGGCAAATCCCGACGGGCATGAGGGGCTGACCAGCGTGTTCTCGAATATCGCCGTGGCACGCGGCGATGAGGCGAAGCCGTCGGGAGAGCCACTTGCCCTTCAACTTCCGGAGCGAGAGGACCAATCGGAGGTACTGGACGAACCAATCCAGTCGGATTCACCCTGAGGAATCCGCCAACGCTGTCCAAGGCGCTGCGCGAATTGGACGCCGGCTGTAAGAGTTTTTGGGGAGACGAACCCCCGGGTGGAAAGAAAGTCGATCTCCATCAATTGGCTGTCGGGTAGAACATCCGCCCACGATCGGGCGATATCGATCGGATGGAGTTGATCGTCGCGGGCACCGATGACCAATGTTGGGGCAGTGATCGATCGCACGTCAGCCAGTGTCGGTGCGCGTCCACCGGCAGCGGTCCGAAGTGATGCCGTCAGTTCTGACGTCGAGTAGCGCGACCAATCTTGCTCCAGCGCACGAACGATCCATCGATGCTTCTGTGAGGTCCGCTCAACGATGTCGGCGAGGACACGCTGGTAACCGTGCGTAGCGATGCGTCGTCCCGTCTCAGCGGTATGCGCCGCGGTTGCATCTGGCTCGCCGATCCAGGCGGGAAGGGCAGCAATGCAGCCGTCTGGGACCGCTGTTGGTCTCGGTTCGCGTCCGATCGCAAGAATGGCCGCGTGCGCACCCAGACTGATGCCGCACACCACACGTGATACCTCTGGGGACCGCGGTTGGGCGAGCCACTGTCTGATGCGTTCCGCAACAACCTCAACATCGCCGGTCCGGTCGTCTATGCCATCCCAGGAGATCCGTCCCGGCACGACGGCCTCCAGGAAGGGGCCGAACAGGGCCTGAGCAGTCTCCAGGGTGGAACCTGCGCCGTGGGTGACAAGGACATGCCAGGGGCGTCCTTCTGGTGGCATTGATCTGTCCGACACCCCTGAATCGTGGCAGGTCACCCCGGATGGCAGCCAGGGCCTAGTCTGGTCTCGTGCGCCCATGGACCCAGCGGTTGTTCCGGCCGGCCGAGGAGCAGGAGGCCCAGACTCTCACCGATGTTTCCGCCCATGCCGGAGCCGATCCCATCGACGAATGCCAACGCGGCCAGCAGGTCCGGGTATGCGGCACCGTCCGAAGTATCGCGGTGCGGCCCGAATGCATATCCCCCACAGTCGAAGCAGAGATCTACGACGGTTCGGGTCATCTGACCGTCGTGTGGACAGGGCGCCGGATGGTCCGGGGCGTCGAGGTCGGTCGCACGCTGGTCGCAGAAGGCCGATTGACCTGTCCTGATGGACAGCCTCGGATGTACAACCCCGAATACCGGTTGCTGCCGAGAGAAACCGCGTGACCTCGACCTCCGATCCCTCTCACGCTGATTCGCATGACGGCGAGTGGGAGCATGAAACGAAAGCGGATGTCCAGGCCGAAAGTGCGCTACTCGTTCGTGCCATCGGCGGTTGGCGCGGCCTATTCGATTCCGGTGTTCCGGCGGCCGTGTTCGTCATCGTCTATCTGGCCAGTGGCAGCGTCGGCGGTCAAAACGACCTCGGACTCGCGCTGTGGCTCGCTATCGCCGCCGGCGTCGTCGTCGCTGTGTGGCGCCTTGTTCGACGGGAGAGCCTGCAGCAGGTCCTGGCTGGTTTCGTCGGACTCGGTGTTTCAGCATTCGTTGCCTCGCGAACCGGAAGAGCAGAGGATTTTTTCCTCCCAGGAATCCTCATCAACCTGGCCTACGGGACCGCATTCCTGGTGTCGATCCTGGTGCGCTGGCCTCTGCTGGGTGTGGTGATCGGATTCATCACCGGTGAGGGACTGAAGTGGCGACAAGACCGCAAACTTCGTCGTGTCTATGCTGCAGCGAGTTGGATCTGGGTTGGCGTTTTCGGACTGCGGCTGCTCATCCAGGTGCCGCTATATCTTGCCGGCGCGGTCGGTCCGCTGGGAGTTACCCGCATCATCCTGGGCTGGCCACTTTTCCTTGGTGCGGCGTATGTCACCTACCGGGTTTTGAAACCGGCTCTGGCCAAGCACCGACAGAAGTCGACGGATTCGCCAACGGAGGGCGACGAATCAGCCCTCGGCCAGTAGCAGTTGCAGCGCGGGCTCCTGATCTGGTGCGCAGACGAAGATCAGTTCATCGCCGGTTTCGAGCGTGTCGTCAGGGCTCGGTGCGATGACCCGCCCACCTCGCACGATGGCCGAGAGGACCGCATCAGGTGGCCATGACACAGCACCAACACGAGATCCAATGACCGACGATGTCGAGCCGAGCGTAATTTCAACAAGATCGGCCTGACCCTGCCGGAAAGTGAACAAGCGAACCAGATCGCCGACACTGACCGCTTCCTCGACGAGGGCCGAGAGCATGCGAGGCGTCGACACAGCGACGTCCACGCCCCACATCTCATCGAACATCCACTCGTTATTGGGGTGATTCACCCGGGCGACCACTCGAGGAACTCCGAACTCGGTCTTGGCCAGCAGTGAGAGAACGAGGTTGACTTTGTCATCGCCGGTCGCGGCGATGACCACCTGGCAACTGCCCAGGTCAGCTTCCTCTAGCGCGGTGATCTCGCAGGCATCAGCGTTGAGAAGGAACCCGCCCTCGAGCGATCCGGGTGCGACGGCGTGGGCTTCTCGATCGATGACCAGAACATCGTGGCCGAACCCGATGAGTTCGACGGCGATGCTGTGCCCGACCTTGCCGGCTCCTGCAATAACCACTCTCATGAGAGTCCATCCCTGCTGGGTGGAGCTGCGAGCATGTCCTCGACTTCTCGGCGTCGGACATTGGACACGATGACATGGAGCAGATCACCATCTTGGACAACGAGATCAGGTGTGATCTCCCATGCCCGTCCCGTACGACTGATGAACGCGAAGCGCGCCTGGATCGCAGCTTCGACGACTGTGATCGTCTGCCCTATCCATTCCTCGTGGTAGGGCACTTCGACGACACTGAGAGAACCAGTTGAATCCGTGTACTCAGGTTCTCCACCTGCGGGGATCAGTCGGCGGGTGATCTGGGCGGCGGTCCAGGACACCGTCGCAACCGTGGGGATCCCCAGACGTTGGTAGACCTCAGCCCGGCGAGGATCATAGATTCGGGCCACCACATGATCCACGCCGTAGGTCTCTCGCGCCGTCCGCGCCGCAATGATGTTCGTATTGTCTCCGCTGCTGACAGCGGCGAAGGCATGAGCCCGCTCGATGCCAGCAGACTCGAGGATGTCCCGGTCGAAACCCACCCCCGTGACGGTTGTGCCCGAGAACTGCGAGCCCAGCCGGCGAAATGCCCGGGCCTGTTGATCGATAATGGAAACAGAGTGCCCGCCAGCGTCTAAGCGGTCGGCCAGCAAGGCCCCGACCCGCCCGCAACCCAGGATGACGATATGCACGGGTAACGACGGTACACCTCCACGAAATGGGATCTATCGGAGCGCGGGGCCTCTCGGCCGTGTCGCCCGCTGGGAGGGCGGTCTAGCATGGTGCGCCGTGCCGGTCCTGGACGCTGCGAAGCGGGTGCTTTTCGGAAGAGCGCTGAGATCCGATGAGATCGTCGTTCGCAGATTGCCCAATTACCGAGCGATGCCGGTTTACGCATCGGATGCGATCTCTTCTAACGCATACGCCACGCAGGAGATCTTGATCGTTCTTGCTCTCGGAGGTGCTGCGGCCCTGCAGTACGGGGTATGGATCGCATTGGCGGTTGTCGGTGTATTCGCCATCGTCATCGCTGCCTATCGCCAGAACGTCCGGGAGTATCCGGGTGGGGGAGGCGACTATCAGGTGGTCTCCACGAACCTGGGGCGCCGATGGGGGGTGATCGGTGCGAGCGCGATGCTGATCGATTATGTCCTCACGGTAGCCGTTTCGATCGCTGCTGCCGTGGCGAATATCGGCTCGGTCGTCCCGATCGTGGCCGATCATCAAGTCTGGTGGGCGATCGGTCTTGTCGGGGCCGTGGTGCTTCTGAACCTTCGTGGATGGGGTCGCTCGACGCCGGTTTCCTCGTTACCCACCTATGCATTCATCATGGCGATTGCCGTCGTCATCGTGACAGCCATCGTGCGGATTTCGCGAGGGGACGAACTATCCGCGCCGAGTTCTGATTGGGAGATCGCAGAGGCTGAATCGCTGTCTGCGCTGGCATTGATCTTCCTGGTTGCACGCGCCTTCTCGTCGGGCACGACAGCTTTAACGGGTATCGGAACGGTTTCAGGCGCCGTACCGTCATTCAAAGAGCCAGCGGGGCGCAATGCCGCACGTACCCTGTTGATCGCTGGTGCAATATCGATGACGCTGTTCGTATCGATCACCTGGCTCGCACTCCACACGGGCGTGCGGATAGTCGAAGACCCGGCCACTCTGATCGGGCTACCCGCCGGTCAACAGCAGCAGACTGTGATCGTCCAGATCGCGAGTGCGGTCTTTGGCTCGTCCGAATGGCTCATCGTGCTGGTCGCCATCGCCACGATGCTCATCCTCGTAGCCGCTGCGAACACGGCATTCTCGGGGTTCCCGCTGCTCACGTCACGTGTTTCACGTGACGGCTACCTGCCGAAACAGTTGCATCAGCGCGGAGACCGCCTGGCGTTCAGTAATGGCATCGTCTTGCTGGGGATCGCAGCTGGGGCCCTGATAGTCGCGTTTCAAGCCGATTTGAATTCTTTGATCCAGTTGTACATCGTCGGGGTTTTCGTGTCGTTCAGCCTGACCCAATGGGCGATGGTCAAGCACTGGGGGCGCCGCTTGACCCAGATCCAAGAAGGGCCCGCACGCAGGCAGGCTCAACGTGGTCGTGTCATCAACGCCACGGGTCTCGTTCTCACGACTTCGGTGCTCCTCATCGTCCTGGTGACGAAGTTCTCGCGAGGTGCATGGATCGTTGTGGTTGCGATTCCGGTCCTCGTCTTGATCATGGTTGCCATCTCTGCGCATTACGATCATGTCAAACGTGAAATATCGATCGGCGACAGCGATGCCGCGACACTTCCGGCTCGTGTTCACAGTCTCGTGCTGGTATCTCGGCTGCACCGACCAGCCCTGAGGGCGCTTGCCTATGCACGCGCAACTCGCCCCGACACGCTGGAAGCGATCACCGTCAGCGTCGACCCGGAGGAAACTCTCGAGCTTCAGCAGGATTGGACCCGCAGGCAGGTGCCGGTCACCCTGCGGGTACTGGAGTCGCCGTTTCGCGACATCACCCGACCGGTGCTGGACTACGTCAAGCGACTCCGGCGCGAGGGACCCAGGGATCTGGTGACCGTATTCGTCCCCGAGTACGTCACGGGACACTGGTGGGAGCGGTTATTGCACAATCGATCTGCTCTCCGGCTACGCACCCGGCTTCTCCTGACGCCCGGGGTCATGATTGTCAGCGTGCCGTGGCAACTGGCTTCCAGTGACGATGTTGCCGAAAGGTTCGCGCGACTGGATGACCTGCTGCTCGACGAGGATTGACCGTCACAAGACCGCTTGGAAAACTCGTATGATCGATCAAACGTTGACGGGAGCTTCTAAAAAGAACGCTTCGTGCCACAACGCGAGCATGAGAAGGATGAAGATACGCCGGGAGTTATCTGCTGCCCCACTGACATGCTGAGTGAGCAGTTCCTCGATGTAGTCGGTGTCCATGTTCTTCGTGATGAAATCACTGCGCCGGATCGGTGCCATCACGGCCTCGGGATCGCGAGCCAACCACTGCTTCAGAGGAGTCGGGAACCCGAGCTTGTCACGAATCTCTGTTGTCGCCGGGACTCGTCCACGAAATGCTCGTCGCAAAATCCACTTGGTCGTCTTGTCCCGATACTTCAGGTCATCACTCAGCGTGGCCGACACCTTAGCCACCTCGACATCGAGGTAGGGCACCCGTAATTCGAGGGAATGCGCCATCGTCATCCGGTCGGCCTTGGCGAGGATGTCACCCCGCAACCAGTATTCGAGGTCGATCAATTGCATCTGGCGTGATTCTGGCAGGTCGTCGAAGCCGGGCCGCTCGAGACTGAGTACGTCCGCGGGCACGATGTGCTGTTGCGCTCCGACTCGCGGTAGGAGTCTGCGGACTTCGTCCGGGCGGAAGACATAGGCGTTCCCGATGAATCTCTCCCGCAGGGGAGTCATCACGCGACGCAGGTAGTTGCGTCCGGGAAATGACCGGTTGACGTTCAGTGCGGCTTTGGCGATTCGCGCCCCCAGTCCACCGGGAAGCGTGCGAACTCGGTCGAGATCGATGGGTTCACGGTAGATCCGATATCCACCGAAGAGCTCATCGGAGCCTTCGCCGCTCAAGACGACGGTGACGTGCTCTCGGGCCGCACGTGCGAGGAAGTACAACGCGACGGCAGAGGGGTCGGCAACGGGCTCGTCGAATGCCCAGGCGATGGCCGGGAGTACCGACAGATACTCGTCGGAGGAGATCACGATCTCGTGATGGTCGGTACCGAGGGCCTCGGCGACCTCCCGAGCTTCAGCCAGTTCGCTGACCTCGTCGAATCCGATCGTGAAGGTCTGCACGGGAGGCACCCCGGCGTTGCGGCGCTGCTCCTGGACCAACGTGACTGTGATGGCACTGTCGATCCCACCCGAGAGAAAGGCACCCACGGGGACGTCACTGATGACGTGATGTGCAACTGAGTCCTCGAGGACCTCGCGGATAGAAGCCCGCGAGAGTTCGGCATCGTCACCGGGCTCAGCGTCGAACTCGTATCGGAAGTAGCGATGCCGGGAGAAGCTGCGATCGTGGAGGTCGATATCGAGGAAGTGCCCGGGTGGCAGCTTCGAGATGCCTTCGAAGAACGTGTTCTCCAGCGGGTTGTATTGAAAGGACAGGTAATTGATGAGCGCGGGCCAGTGCACTTCGCGCGGGTGAACGGGGTCGCTGAGGATGCTTTTGATCTCGCTGGCGAATGCGGACAGGCGACGACCATCGGAATCCGTCGCGATGTACATCGGTTTGATACCGAACTGATCGCGGGCGATCAGCATTCGTCGCGCTTCAACGTCAACCACGCAGAAGGCGAACATTCCGCGCAGCTCGGACAGGGCCGTCGCAGCGTTATCGAAGCCTCGGTGTGCGAACAGCTGGAGGAGCACTTCGGTGTCGCTGCGCGTTTCGAACCGGCAGCCTTCGTCCTCGAGTCGGGTGCGCAATTCGCCGAAATTGTAGATTTCCCCGTTGAACACGATCCCGAATCGGCCGCCCTGGATCCACATCGGCTGGTGACCGCCGGCGATGTCGATAATGGAAAGCCGACGCATCCCGAAAGCGAAATCCTGCCCGATGAATTCACCGGAGTCGTCTGGCCCCCGATGGGTGATGACGTCGAGCATGGGACGCATCAGGGGCGTGGTTCTGTGCGGGGGGCCGATCAGCCCGGCGACACCGCACACCTGTGAACCCCTTTCGATCGGACTCATTAACGCCGCGCTCGACGCTAGCACCACCGGTTAGGTCCACCGGCTCAGTCGGTGTCGTGTCGCGAGCGGTATCTTGACGTCGAGAGAATTCGCGAATTCGGGAGGCACCAGTGGGTACATCGGCGAAAAGCGTCAATTCGTTCGGCGCTGAAGACACCTTGACCGTCGATGGCACGGATTATCAGATCTTCCGGGTCGATCGCGTCCCCGGTCACGAGCACCTCCCCTTCACCCACACGATCCTGCTGGAGAATCTGCTCCGCACGGAGGACGGCGCCAACGTCACGGCCGACCAGATCGCAGGATTGGGTGCGTGGGACCCCGACGCTCAGCCGCACCAGGAGATTCAGTTCACACCGGCGCGCGTCATCATGCAGGACTTTACCGGGGTACCCGTCGTCGTCGACCTTGCGACGATGCGCGAAGCGGTGGTGGCCCTCGGGGGCTCGGCTGAATCAGTCGAACCTCTCGCGCCTGCGGAGCTGGTCATCGATCATTCCGTTATCGCCGACTACTTCGCGCGAGCCGATGCCGCCGAACTGAATGTCGCCCTGGAATACGAACGCAATCGCGAGCGGTATCAGTTCCTGCGCTGGGGGCAGAGCGCCTTCGAGGAGTTCAAGGTCGTTCCTCCGGGTACCGGCATCGTCCATCAGGTGAATATCGAATATCTCGCACGCGTGGTGATGGCTCGGGGCGGACAGGCCTATCCGGATACGCTCGTGGGAACCGATTCCCACACCACCATGGTCAACGGACTGG
>JAGYOB010000007.1 GCA_018399515.1 Candidatus Nanopelagicales bacterium | reverse complement strand
GGATCTGGTCGGCGTCGCCAGCACCCTCGACGATCGTCGTCTCATCCTTGGTGACGACAACCTTGCGGGCACGACCCAGCAGCGCCAGATCCGTAGTCTCCAGCTTCAAGCCGACCTCCTCGGAGATCACCTGACCACCGGTGAGGATCGCGATGTCCTGCAGCATGGCCTTGCGGCGGTCACCGAAACCGGGGGCCTTCACAGCCACCGAACGGAACGTGCCGCGGATCTTGTTCACCACCAGGGTCGCCAGGGCTTCACCCTCGACATCCTCGGCCACGATCGCCAGCGGCTTACCCGACTGCATGACCTTCTCCAGGATCGGCAGCATGTCCTTCACCGAGGAGATCTTGGAGTTCACGATCAGGACGTACGGGTCCTCGAGTTCGGTCTCCATGCGCTCGGTGTCGGTGACGAAGTACGGCGAGATGTAACCCTTGTCGAAGCGCATACCCTCGGTGAGCTCGAGTTCCAAGCCGAAAGTATTGGACTCCTCGACGGTGATGACACCTTCCTTGCCGACCTTGTCCATCGCCTCGGCGATGAGTTCGCCGACCTCGGTGTCGCCACCGGCGGAGATAGCCGCCGTCGAAGCGATCTGCTCCTTGGTCTCGACATCCTTGGCCATCTCGAGCAACTGCTCGCTGACGATGTCGACAGCCTTCTCGATGCCCTTCTTCAAGGCCATCGGGTTCGCGCCGGCCGCCACATTGCGCAGGCCTTCCTTGACCAGCGCCTGGGCGAGAACCGTCGCCGTCGTGGTGCCGTCGCCGGCCACGTCATCGGTCTTCTTGGCGACCTCTTTGACCAGCTCAGCGCCGATCTTCTCGTAGGGGTCTTCCAGCTCGATCTCCTTGGCGATCGAGACGCCGTCATTGGTGATGGTGGGGGCTCCCCACTTCTTCTCCAAGACGACATTGCGGCCCTTGGGGCCGAGGGTGACCTTGACGGCGTCGGCGAGGACGTTCATGCCCCGCTCGAGGGACCGTCGGGCCTCCTCGTCGAATGCGATCATCTTTGCCATGGGGTGGTGTTCCTCCCGGAACTGCCGTGGTGGACGGCCGACGCCCGCGACGGACGGACCCGCATCTGGCGGACCCTCGTCGGCCTAACTGATTATCACTCGAGCGTGTCGAGTGCTAACGACAGTTTTAGCACTCTGCCCCCGCGAGTGCAAATCGCTGGTCGTAGCGGCAGACTCCTCTTCCGTGCACTCCACCGCGCGCAGCTGGCTGGATCGGCGCACCTTCGCAGCGACCGACTTCCCCCTGGAGTCCCTGCTGGCAGCCAAGGGCACCCAGCGCATCACCGTGATCTCCCCCGCCCTCGACGAGGAGGCGACCGTCGGGGCCATCGTCGAGGAGATCCGGGCCCACCTGATGGCCCCGACCGCAGCCCTCGTCGACGACCTCGTCGTCGTGGATTCCGGCAGCACCGACGCCACCGCCCGCATCGCCGCCGATGCCGGCGCCCGGGTGATCCCCCGGGAGGTTGCCTTCCCGGACATCCCCGTGCTGCCCGGCAAGGGTGAGGCGATGTGGCGGGCCCTGGCCGCCACCGACGGCGATCTGGTCGTGTTCGTCGACGCCGACTTGAGATCGTTCACCCACCACTACATCACCGGGCTCCTCGGCCCCCTCCTGACCGATCCCACCACCCATCTGGTCAAGGCGGTATACGAGCGCCCGCTGGTGGAGGGCGCTCGAACCGTCCCCGCCGGCGGTGGTCGGGTGACCGAACTCGTCGCCCGCCCCCTGCTCAATGCGCACTGGCCGCACCTGGCCGGCGTCGCCCAACCCCTAGCCGGGGAATACGCCGGACGGCGCGCCCTCTTGGAATCCCTGCCCTTCGCGACCGGATACGGCGTGGATTTCGCCCTCCTCGTCGATACCGATGCCGAGCTAGGTGCCGACGCGATCGCCCAGGTCGACCTCGGCGTTCGCCTGCATCGACACCACGACGAGCAGCGACTGGGCCGGATGGCCGCCGAGATCTGGGCGACGGCGCTGTCGCGGCTGGACCCCGATGGGCGGATTCGACGCAATCATTCCGGGAACATCGAGGGGACGGCCACACTGGTGCAGTTCAGCCACGATGCGCAGGGTTTGCATCCCCAGGATTACCCGATCACCACGACCGAACGACCACCCCTGACCACGATGCCCCCTGATCTGTGACCCGTAAGCCGGGGGCAGCGGGCTAGAGGTCGATGCCGAGGCGGCGGGCGGAGCGGGCGCGCTGGCGAGCCGCCCGCATCCGGCGCAGCCGCTTGACCAGCATGGGGTCGAAGGCGAGCGCCTCGGGGGTATCGATGAGGGTATTGAGAATCTGGTAGTACCGGGTGGAGCTCATCTCGAACA
>JAGYOB010000006.1 GCA_018399515.1 Candidatus Nanopelagicales bacterium | reverse complement strand
GACACATCGCGCATTCCCGTCGACGCGGTGATTCTCGCCGCGGGTGCCTGGAGCGGCTACGCATCGGCGATGTTCGGCACGTCGCTTCCGGTGCGGGCCGGCAAGGGCTACGCGATCGACTGCGCGCCAGTGCCGGTCACGTTGCGCACGATGGTCAACCTGGCGGATGCGAAGGTCGCGGTCACGCCCTTGGACACCAAGGTGCGACTTGCGGGCACGATGGAATTCGGACCGCACGACGAGTCGGTCAACGACGTGCGGATCGCGGCGATCCTGCGAGCTCCGGCGCGGTATTTCCGCGGCTGGCCCGACGTTGCGACCCATGTCGTCGCCGGCGCCGGAATGCGACCGATGACACCGGATGGATTGCCGATCATCGGTCGACTTCCGGGTCTGGGCAATGCCTATGTGTCCACCGGCCACGGCATGATGGGCGTCACGCTCGCCCCGGGCAGCGCCCGCGCGATCTCGACGCTGGTGTTAACCGGGCGGCAACCGCACGAACTGCTGCCCTTCGATGCTCGCCGTTTTGCTCGCCGCTTTGCTCGGCGGGCAGCCTGATCCACGTCCGAGTCCCGCCGACCGTCGATCACGCGACATGTTGCGAAAGGTTGCGCTATGAGTACCGAACTGTCTGGAATCCTCGTCGCCCTTGCGACTCCGTTCACCCCCGACGGTGCTCAGATCGACACCGACAGGCTCACCGACCATGTTGACTGGATGATCGCCAGCGGCATCCACGGAATCGTGCCTGCAGGAACGACCGGAGAGTTCACCACCTTGACCCGTGCGGAGCGGGAGCGTCTCGTGGAGTCGGTCATCGCGGCGGCAGGCGGTCGTGTGCCGGTCGTGCCCTCGACCGGCGCGCTGTCGACGTCGGAGACGATCGACTTGAGCAGGCATGCCCAGGATGCGGGGGCGGCTGGCGTGATGGTGGTCCCGCCGTTCTACGACCCGCTGCGGTGGCCCGAACTCGTCACGCATTACTCGGCTGTGGTAGCCGCCCTTGATATTCCGGTGATGTATTACAACGTGCCCGGTGCCACGGGAGTCAACCTCAGCGCGGAGCAACTCGGTGACCTGGCTGAAGCGACCGGGGTGCGGTACATCAAGGACACCGGGGGTGATGGCTCGGCCTTGACCGATCTGCTGTTGCGACAGTCCGATCGGGTGACCACCTTCAACGGCTGGGACACGCTCACGTTCTTGGGCCTCGCCCTCGGTGCGAAGGGATCGGTGTGGGGTGCGGCCAATGTCATCCCTGAGTTGAGCGCTCAGTTGTGGGACGCCCTTGCCGTGCGCGGTGATCTCGCCGAGGGTCGACGCCTGTGGACGCTGATCTGGCCGGTGTGCGATGCGCTGGAATCGGCGAACTATGTCGCGATGGTCAAGACGGGGATGGATCTCATCGGTCGATCGATGGGTCCGATGCGACCGCCTATCCTGCCGGTCGACTCAGCCAGCCGCGAACGGCTCGCGAGTGCTCTGCAGGCTGCCGGCGTCACCCTCGTGTGAGATAGGACAGTCATGACCCTCTCAATACGAACGATCGAAGTTCATGCTGAGGGTGAACCCGGGCGCGTTGTCCTCGACGCCGATCGGTGGGTGCAGGGCGACACGATCGAGGAGCGTTTCGCGTTCTGTCGGGACAACCTCGATCATCTGCGTCACCTGCTCCTGCACGAACCGCGTGGATACCCAGCATCCTGCGCAGTCTTGGTGCTGCCTGCCACGCGCCCCGAGGTGGACGCCGGAATCGTGGTGCTCGAACAGGGTGGTTTCACGCCGATGTCGGGAAGCAACACGATGTGCGCGGTGACCGGCATGCTGGATGCCGGAATCATCGAGATGGTCGAACCGACCACCACGGTGACCCTCGAGACCGCGGTGGGACCGGTGACGGCACAGGCTCGATGCGAGAACGGCCGGGTCGTGGATGTCACGGTCACCAACGTGCCGGCGTTCGTCGTCGATCTCGACCGCCCGCTGCACGTTCCCGGGCTGGGCGAGATCCCCGTCGATGTCGTCTTCGGTGGGCAGTTTTTCGTGCAGGTTCGCGCGCAGGATCTCGGTATCGAACTGCGCCGCGACAACGCCCGGCTGCTGCTCGACCTCGGAATGCGCATCAAGGCTGCCGCGTTGACAGATATCGAGGTGCGCCATCCACTCAACCCCGAGATCGATGCAGTCGGGCTGGTGATGATCTACGCCGATCCGCCGGCGCCGGGTGCCCCAGGCCGCAACACCGTGATCCTGCCCGGGGCGTTGGATCGCTCACCCTGTGGCACCGGAACCTGCGGGCGGATGGCCGCCCGGGTGGCCCGCGGGCAGCTGGAGATCGGGGGTGAGTTCGTGCACGAGAGCATCCTGGGCACCCGGTTCATCGGTCGGCCCCTCGACGCAACCGAGGTAGCAGGCATTCCGGCGATCGTGCCGAGCATCACCGGTCGGGCATTCATCACCGGTCGCGCCGAATGGGTCCTCGACCCGAATGACCCGTTCCCCACCGGTTACACCCTGCCGGATTTCTGGCCCTAGCCTCCCGGCAGGATCATGGTCACCCCGGCGGGGTGATCGGGGGTGTCCATCGCCATCAGCGCCGCGGGTGCATCGGCGAGGTTGATCGTGCGGGTGTGCAAAGCCTCAGGTCGGATACGGCCCTCGTCGATGAGTGCGAGGAGTTCGGGATAGTCGGGCGCGGCGAGACCATGCGTGCCGAGCACCGACAGTTCCCAGGCGATCACTCGGCCCATCGGGATGGACGCACCCCGGGGGAGCAGCCCGGCCTGCACGTGTCGACCTCGCCTCCGCAGTCCCAGAATGCTGACGGCGGGGATCGTTGAAGAACCGATCGCGTCGAGCGAGACATGCGCGCCACCGCCGGTCGCGTCGATGACGTCGTTCACTGTCGAGTCGCTGGGCGCGAGGGTGACGGCGGCGCCGAGGCGTTCGGCGAGATCGCGAGCGGCGGGGTCAGGATCGACCACGGTGATGCGCGCACCCAGTGCTCGAGCGATCATCACCGCTGACAGTCCGACACCGCCGGCTCCGTGCACGACGAGTTCTTCGCCCGGTCGCACCTGACCGATGAGTGCAAGAGCTCGCCAGGCGGTCGCCGTTCGACACCCCAGGGCGGTTGCTGCCGTATCGCTGATGGTGTCGGACAGGCGCACGAGATTGGCGTCAGCGAAGGGAACAGCGACGTAGTCGGCGAAGGAGCCCCAGCCGTGGAATCCCGGCTGCCACTGGTTCGGACACACGTGATAGGCACCGGTCTCGCAGGTCAGGCAGGTGCCGCAGCCGCACACGAACGGCACGATCACCCGATCCCCGCGACGCCAACGGCGCACATCGGGGCCGACCTCGACGATGCGGCCGGTGAACTCGTGTCCGGGGACGTGGGGCAGTGCGGTGATGGCGTCGTCGTGACCCTGCCAGCCGTGCCAGTCGCTGCGGCACAGTCCGGTGGCGGTGACGGTGATGACGACCCCATCGGGTGACGGTGCCGGATCGGGCACCTCCTCGATGGTCGGGGTGCCCTGGAAGTCCCGATACACAACCGCGCGCATGAGCCTGACCCTAGGTGAGGGGCGCGCGGGTAACGCGGGGATCGCGGGGAACGCACGGCATGGGGCAGCCGTCTATTCCACCGGCCCCTTGTCACAATTCCATCGTGTATGCGACACTAAAGCGACAAAGTTGCGACATTATCGTTATTCATTTCTGTTGTTTATGGAAAGTTCAGGAGACCTCATGGCTTCGCCCGTGCTCACCCCCCGTTCCCCGGGGCGGCTGGTTCGGTCGTTCTCGCGTGGGGTCCAGGGCCGGCTGGACCGCATCGCCTCTCGGTACCCCACGCGCAGCCTCATGGGGCGTGCGACCCGAGCGATCTCTCGGTCCTGGGTGACCGCGTGGTGGATCACTGTCACCGCGGTGGCCGCCGCCGTGGCCTGGGGCGCAGCCTCCGGGGCGGGGATCAACAGCCCGGTGCCGGCCGCTGTCGCAGCCGTTCTCACGGTCGCCCTGTCGGTCAACCGGTCCCTGCGCACCGGCATCTCCCTGCTGGGTGCGACTGCAGCCGCATTGCTCGTCGCCTTCGCGCTCTACCAGGTGTGGGGTCTGCATGCGTGGACCGCGGGCGTCATCGTGGTGATCTCACTGGCGATCGGCCGGCTGCTGCGTCTAGGCACAGAAGGATCCCTGCAGATCCCGGTGACGGCGCTGTTCGTCTACGTGCTCGGCGATGGACTCACCGACGAGGTGATCATCCACCGAATCGCTGCAACATTGCTCGGAGTCGTCATTGGCATGGTGTTCTCCTTCATCGCCCACCCAGAAACCCCGGATCAGCGGATCACCGAGCAGTTATCGGAGTTGAATTCGCGTCTAGCAACGGTGCTCACCGATATCGGCACTCATGCGGCGAAGGGGTGCACGCGACGTCAGGCGGCCCAGTGGCTTACCGAGTGTCGAACCCTGGCCGTTGATGTGCGGCGACTGGGCGAAACGCTCGACGATCTGGCTCTCGGTTCGCGGGTGTCGATGGCAACATCTCGAGCGCGTCGCTCCAAAGGTCAGGCGATCCGCGACCAGTACACCGTGCTGCAGCAGACAACCGGGCAGGTCAACGACATCGCGCGGGGCCTGTTCGATGCGACAGCTCGCGGAGATGTCATCGTGCCGGAAGGAATTTCTGCCATGCTGGCATCAACGGGGGCGGCGTTGAGTGTGCACGCCTCATCGATGGCTGCCAGCATCGAGCACGGTGGTGACCCCCCGACCGGAGTTATCCACGCACTCGATGCTGTCGTCGAAGGCAGGTCGCGTTCGGTCCAGGACTTGAAGAACGCCGATGACACCGGTGCGTTGCTGCTCGGTGGTGCGATCGTCACCGAGGTCGATCGCCTCCTCGACGAGTTGCGCCGAACCGGTCAGGAATCGCGCAGCCGCTCCCCCCGCTGATCAGGTAGTCCGGATCAGGTCAGCAGTCGACCGTGGCGGTGGCGGGTGATCGATACGGCCTGCTCTTTCACCCAGTGTGCGAGTTCGATCTCTCCGTCGGAGGTGACCGGTGCGGTATCGACGGCGATGTTCGCAGCGTGAGCGGCGGCGAGCACCGACTGATTCACCGCGCCGAGTACCCGCAGGCGTTCGACGCCCAGGGTAGGCAGGCGCATGATCAGTTCCTCGGTGTCGGTGAACCAATACCGCGGGGTACCACTGAGACTCGAGGCCTCGTCGATGATCATGCGCTGGGCAGCCGTGGTGTCGGATCCGGCGAGAACAGCGACACCGGACAACGGGTGGTAGCGCAGGATGTTGCGCTCGCTGCGCAGCCCTGTCGGGTCATGGTCGTGGGCATACACCTGAGACCAGGCCGCACGCAGTGACGATGTCGTCGCGGTGGCGTCGAGATCAGCATCGGTCCAGACGCCGAAGGTGTTGAGGTAGCCGGGACCGCCAGGCTTCGCGCCGACTCCGATACTGGAGTTCTTCCAGCCACCGAAAGGTTGGCGCTGCACGATAGCCCCGGTGATGTGCCGGTTGACGTAGGCGTTGCCGACCTCGATGCGATCCAGCCACGTGTCGATCTCGGCGGGGTCGAGGCTGTGCAGTCCGCCGGTGAGCCCGTATTCGGTGGCGTTCTGCAATTCGAGAGCGTGATCGAGATCGCGCGCGCGCATCACACCGAGAACCGGGCCGAAGCACTCGGTCAGGTGGAACCACGAGCCCGGTTGCACATCCCAGCGGATGCCGGGGGTCCACACCGTGCCGCCGAACTCGGTGGTGGCGACCTGGTGCGGCTCGACCAGCCAGGTCTCACCGGGTTCCAGAGTGGTCAGCCCGGTGAGCAGCGAACCGCTCGGGGCGTTGATCACCGGACCGACGATCGTCGCCGGATCGGTTGCGATGCCGACCGCCATGCTGCGTGCTGCATCGGCGAGTCGGGTAGCGAAGCTCGGATCGTCATACACACTCGCCTCGACGATCGCCAGGCTCGCCGCCGAACACTTCTGCCCGGCATGCCCGAAGGCTGAGCGCACCAGATCCTTGATCGCCAGGTCGAGGTCGGCGGCCGCGGTGATGACGAGCGCGTTCTTGCCTGATGTTTCGGCGCGCAGAACGAGATCGGGACGCCAGCCGTGGAACATCTGCGCCGTGGCGAGGCTGCCGGTCAAGATCACCTGGTCGACTCCGGCGTGGGTGACCAGGTGCTGGCCGACCTCGTCGTCGGGAGTGCACGCGAGCTGGATGAGCCCCTCGGGAACTCCGGCTGATTCGAAGGCGGCGACGATCTGGGCACCGACAGCACGGGCCTCGGGTGCCGGCTTGAGGATCGCCGCACCACCGGCAGCCAGTGCGTGCACCAGGCCGGCTGTGGGGATCGCGAACGGGAAGTTCCACGGTCCGGCGACGAGGGTCACCGGATGAGGAGTCCATGTCAGGTGCTGACTGCGCCGCTCGTGCTCGAGGGTCAGGTGCGAGGCGAAGGTGGCGAAGTCGATGCCTTCGCTGACTTCCGGGTCAC
>JAGYOB010000005.1 GCA_018399515.1 Candidatus Nanopelagicales bacterium | reverse complement strand
CAACCGCTCAACGCGATGCTTTTCGCGGTCGCTCCCGCGAGAACGCGATTGAATATCGGCAAGATCTTCGCGACGACGATCGATGCGTTGACGCAAAGTTCCGGCCGCGGCATTGCGTGGATTCGCGAAGGGCGAATCACCGACCTGCAACTGCTCGGCGTTGATGCGCTCGAATTCATTCGTCGGGAAGAAGATCTCACCACGCACCTCGATCAGGTCCGGCACCGAGGATCCCGAAAGCCGCTGTGGAATCGCTGGGATCATCCCAACGTTGTAGGTCACATCTTCACCGACGCGCCCATCGCCACGTGTCGCCACACTGAACAAATGACCCTCGCGGTACACCAGATCGACAGCGAGCCCATCCACCTTCAATTCGCACAGCAATTCCGGCAGGGTCCCGATGTCCCTGCTCACCCGATCCGCCCAACCGCGGACCTCGTCGATGCTGAAGGCGTTATCAAGACTGAGCATGCGTTCGAGATGTTCGACGGGTTCGAACATCTCCGAGCGTTGTCCCCCCACCGATTGGGTCGGCGATTCCCCAGACGCCAGTTCCGGATGCTGATCTTCCAACCCGAGGAGCTCGCGGAACAGGGCGTCGTATTCCTCGTCGGAGATAGTCGGGCGGTCCTCCTGGTAGTACCGCGCCCGTGCTTGCCCGATGGCGTCGACGAGTTCAGCCCAGCGCTGCCTGGCCTGGTCGGGGACGGTCATAGCGGCACTTTACGCAGGCTCGCGCCCTTCATCACGGATGAGTCGCCCTGCTTCGCGCAGAGTTCGATAAGCCTCGCGAACCTGATGCGAGCCCACACCGGCGAGTCCGCAATCGGGGGTCAGCACGACTCGGTCAGCGACGACCTCCGGCGAGAATCCCCACCGCTCCAGCTGATGCAACACACCGGATGCGGCACGTGACGCGTCTCGCGGCCCACCGGACAGATCCCGCGGATCGAGCACCCCCAGGCCGAGAACGGCCCCCTGGTCGAGCGCCTGCCCCAGCGGCTCTTCGGCGCCCTCGGCGAGGAACCCGCCCGTGCCGAGCGGGACCACGATGCCGGTGAAGCCTGCTCGACTCAACATCTCGATCGGGGGTCGTGGCGCGCAACAGTGGACCCAGGCGATCGCGTCCACCCGGCGGATCATCTCGACGATGGCAGCGAGGGCCCCCTGCGCAGCCTGGGGATCGATAGCCCGATAGGTCGCAATCCCGCTGGCGGTGGAAACTCCTGCGGCCAGCGCCGCCGGGAGAGAGGGCTCATCCACCTGGATGATCACCCGTGCGCCAGGAATCCTGCGCTGCACATCTTCGATGTTCGCCCCGATCGCCTCCGCTAGGGCCGCTGCAATTTCGCGGCACGCGCCAACGTCTCGAATCGCACGCTCACCGTTGCGCATCTCGACACCGGCAGCGAGCGTCCACGGCCCGCATACCTGTGTCTTGACCACGGCGCTGCCGGAAAAGTGCTGCTGGGCCGCATCCAGATCCTCGGCCAACCACGATCTCGCGCGTCGCATCTGTCGACCGGGAGCATCGCAGAACCGCCAGCCGATCGGCGTCGTCTCGACCGACAGATCCGAGGCCACATCAGCCAGCATCGTCATCGTCCGGCCGATCATGTCGCTGCCGGGCCCACGCTCGGGTAGTTCCACCACGTGCGGTAGGTCGGGGAGTTCGCCCGCGATGATCCGCGTTGATTCATCGGCATCGATCCCCGGAAGCGACCCGGTTCCCGTTGCGGCGTAGCCGATCATCGTCGCCGAGTCACGGTGCGGTTGCGTCAATGGTGGCCGAGCCCAGCACTCGCGTGCCGTCGTAAAGCACCGCAGCCTGTCCGGGCGCCACTCCCCGCAGCGTTTCGTGCAACGTGATGCGCCATCTGGCGCCGCTGTCGTCATCGAGGCTGTCGTCATCGAGAATGTCGTCATCGAGAATGTCCACCGTCGCCGAGAGAGGTTCGCCATGCGCACGGACCTGCACGGTCGCATCGAACGAGCCCGACAGCGGCGTCTGCGTCCATCGTGGATCGATCGCCTCGATGGTGGCGATACCGAGCAGGTCCGCCGAACCGACGAAGACGGTGTTCGAGCGCACATCGACATCGACGACATACCTGCGCTCACCCTCGACAGCAGGCGCTGCCAATGACAGTCCTCGCCGCTGGCCGATGGTGAAGGCATACGCCCCCTGGTGGGCACCGACGCGATCCCCGGACTGCGCATCGACGATATCGCCGGGCTGCTCCCCGAGGCGATCACGCAGCCACGCGGCGGTGTCCCCATCGGGGATGAAGCAGATGTCATGGCTATCGGGTTTGGCTGCGACGAGCAACCCACGATCATGCGCCTCGGCGCGAACGTCGTCCTTGAACGAATCGCCCAGCCAGAACATCGAATGCGCTAACTGATCGGCTTGGAGAACCGCCAGGACATACGACTGATCCTTGGCTGGGTCGACCGCGCGATGCAGTTCGCGACCACCGGGTGTGTCGATCAAGCGGGCGTAGTGTCCGGTGCTCACCGCATCGAATCCCAACGCCAGCGCACGGTCGAGCACCGCTGCGAATTTGATGCTCTCATTGCAGCGAAGGCACGGATTCGGAGTGTGTCCCGCCTGGTATTCGGCGACGAAGTCATCGATGACTGACTCTCGGAATTCCTCGTGCATGTCCCATACGTAATACGGAATATCGAGCATGTCGGCGACCCTGCGGGCATCGCGGGCATCCTCGGCAGAACAGCAGCCGCGGGATCCGCTGACATGGGCGACCTTCGACAGCGCGAGGTGCACCCCGACCACATCGTGCCCGGCGTCGCGTGCCCGAGCCGCGGCCACTGCGGAGTCCACGCCACCCGATAGCGCTGCAAGCACCCTCATGACCGAGAAACCAACCGAGGGCGACCCGCGCGGCGTGCGCGTTCCACCACACTGGGTAGGGCCTCCAGAAGGGCCTCGACATCATCCGGGGTGGACTCCCGGCCGAGGGAGAACCGCAATGTGCCTCGGGCTGTTGCACCATCGACTCCCATGGCGAGCAACACATGCGATGGTTCGGGGACGCCCGAGGTACACGCCGATCCTGTCGAGCACGCGATCCCGACAGCATCGAGAAGCATGAGTAGAGCATCGCCCTCGCAACCGTCGAAGGTGATCGCCGCGTTGCCCGGAAGCCGTTCATCGACTCCCGCACCCGGATCGCCCTGGAGCTCGGTCCCCGGAATTGTCGACAGAACACCCTCGACCAGCGCGGTACGGAGCGCGACTAGGCGCGCGGCCAGCTCCGCCTGTTCCCCGACCGCATGGTCCACCGCGATGGCGAAAGCAGCGATTCCCGCCGCGTCCACGGTGCCCGAACGGATCTCGCGTTCCTGGCCGCCCCCGTGGATCAACGCAGCGATGGTCGCATCGCGATCGATCACCAACGCCCCAACACCGACCGGGGCGCCGATCTTGTGACCACTGAGGGTGAAGGCTGTCAATCCCGGCAGCGTCGCATCCATCGGGATCATGCCCAACGCTTGGACAGCGTCAGAATGGAACGGTATGCCGCGTTCGCGGCAGGATCGGGCGATAGCCGCCATCGGCTGAACCGTCCCGATCTCGTTATTCGCCCACATCACCGAGCAGACGGCGACCTCGTCATCGAGGAGTGCCTCGAGGGACTGCACGTCGACCCGGCCGAGCGCATCGACCGCCGGGTACCTGACCTCGTAACCATGGTGCGCGACCAGCCACTCGACGGGATCGAGGACGGCATGGTGCTCGATCGGGGAGCACACGATCGCGCGGCGATCCTCGTGCGCCCAGGCGAAGCCCTTCACGGCCAGGTTGTCCGCCTCGGTTCCACCGGCAGTGAAGACGATCTCGCTCGGCCGCACACCCAGCGCTGCTGCTGCCTGCTCACGTGATTCCTCGACGACCCGACGCGCGGCGCGACCGGCTGCATGAAGGGAGGACGGGTTACCGACATCGTGGGAAACCCGCAACCACGCTTCAGCCGCTTCCGGCCTCAGCGTCGTCGTTGCGGCGTGATCGAGGTAGATCGGACGTCGCGCCACAGGGTCGATGGTAACCGGGGAGCGGCGAAACCGGTTCCCTCAGCCCTTGCGCTTGTTGATCTCGTCGGTCAACTGGGGTACGACGGAGAACAGGTCCCCGACGACGCCGAAGTCGGCCAATTCGAAGATCGGAGCCTCCGGGTCCTTGTTCACCACGATCACGGTCTTGGACGTCTGCATTCCGGCGCGGTGCTGGATGGCGCCGCTGATGCCATTGGCGATGTACAACTGCGGCGAGACGGTCTTACCGGTCTGCCCCACCTGGTACTGGTGCGGGTACCACCCAGCATCGGTAGCCGCCCGGGACGCACCGACAGCGGCACCGAGACTATCGGCGAGCGCCTCGATGACACCGAACCCGTCGGCGCCGTTCACACCACGACCACCGCTGACCACGATCGCGGCCTCCGCAAGTTCGGGGCGGCCACCCTTGGCTGCCACGGTGCGGTCGGTGACCTTCGCGGACTTGGCCGCCTCCGAGACATCGACCGCGACATCGACGCGCGTGCCGGCGGCCGGGGCGGCCTCGGGCGCGATGGAGTTCACGCGGACGGTGATGATCGGGGTTCCCGTGGTGACCTTGGACTGAACGATCGTCGACCCACCGAAGACGCTCTGCGTCGCGGTCAGATCTGCTGCCACGTCCACGGCATCGGTGATCACACCTGAGCCGGTTTTCACGGCGAGCCGTGCGGCGATTTCCTTACCCTCGGCCGAGGATGCGATCAGCACGGCACCGGGGTTGGCGGTCTGCATGATCTGCGCGAGCGCTTCGGCTTTCGGCGCCACGACGTAGTCAACGAGGTCGGCGTTATCAGCGACATAGATCTTGGCCGCACCATGCTCAGCCAGCACCGCCCCGGCCTCGTCGGAGTAACCCGGCCCCAGCCACACCGCTGCGGGTTCGCCGAGCTTGCCGGCAAGGGCGAGCAACTCGAGGCTGACTTTCTTCACCGCTCCGTTCGCCGACTCGACGACGGTCAAGATCTCTGCCATGGGACTAACCCCTTCGCTAACGACTCAGACGAACTTCTGCTCGGACAGGTACTGCGCGATCTTCGATCCGCCGTCGCCTTCATCGGTGACGACGGTGCCGGCTGCCTTGGGTGGTCGGGCCGCGAACTGCGCCACGGTGGACCAGGCGGCTGCGAGCCCCAGCTGGGCAGCGTCAAGACCCGCATCGGCGACGGTGAGGGTCTCCACCGGCTTCTTCTTCGCCGCCATAATGCCCTTGAAGGAGGGGTAACGCGGCTCGTTGATCTTCTCCACCACGCTGATAACCGCGGGCATCGCTGCCTCGACGGTGTCGAACCCGTATTCGGTCAAGCGCTCGATCGAGACGCTGGCTCCGTCCACGTTGACCTTCTGGGCGAACGTCACCTGAGGCAGGCCCAGACGCTCGGCGACCATAGCCGGAACCACGCTCATGCGGGCATCGGTGGACTCGGAACCGAACAGGATCAGATCGAAACCGCGGCCGGAGAGCACCTCGGCAAGGGCGTAGGACGTTGCGAGGGCATCGGAGCCTTGGAACGCGTCGTCCACCAGATGCACACCCGCATCGGCCCCCATGCTCAGCGCCTTGCGCACTGTTTCGGCGGCGCGCTCGGGACCCATGGTCACCACGACGACCTCGCCACCGTGGGCCTCGATCAATCGCAGAGCCTCCTCGACGGCGTACTCGTCGAGTTCGTTCATCACTCCGTCGGCGGCCTCGCGATCGAGAGTCGAATCGTCATCTCGAAGTTTCTTCTCCGCCCAGGTGTCGGGAACCTGCTTGACGCACACCGCGATCTTCATCGACTGCTCCTCCGCACCTTTTTGCCTGAATACCTGAATACCTGAATGCCTGAATGCCTGCTTGCCTGAATGCCTGTATGTGACCGACGAGTAGATGATAGGGCGCTAGCGCATAGTCGGCGCGTCGGGGCGGACTAGGGTCGCCTTCGATGGAACCCACAGGCGAGCGCACCGTCCCCGGCGTCGAGCGGGAGCAGTACTTCTACGCTCGCCACGAAGCGGTCTACGCATGGATCTGCCGGAAGTTCACCTCCGTGCTCGCCAACGCACGGGTCGTCGATGCTGGCAGTGGCGAGGGATACGGGGCCCAGTTGCTCGCCGAATGTCGCCCGTCGATCGTCATCGGCCTCGAGTACGACGATGCGGCGTGCCGGCACGCCGCTGTCACCTACCCGCGGCCGCGCCTCGTGCGATCGAACCTGGCGCAACTGCCCCTGCGGGACCACTCGATCGACATGGTCGTGACCTTGCAGGTCATCGAGCACCTGTGGGATCTGGCGGGGTTTGTCACCGATCTGGGCCGCGCGATCCGTCCCGGCGGCCTCCTCATCGCGTCGACCCCCAATCGGGAGGTGTTCTCCCCGGGACTCGGCCGAGGTGAGCGGCCGCTCAATCCCTTCCATGTCGAGGAATTCGATGACGAGCAGGTCCACGACCTGCTCGTCGCGGCCGGTTGGACGCAAGTCCAGGTCTGGGGGCTGCATCACGGACGACGCATCATCGAATGGGAATCCAACCATGGCTCGCTCATGGCCGCCCAGGTGATGGCGATGACGCAGGACTCCTGGTCGAAGGAGTTGAGCCGATTCATCGCCGATCTCACAGAAGCCGACTTCACCATCACGCCGGACACGCATGAGGCTCAGGACCTCATCGCCATCGGCCACGCGCCCGATCCTCACACCCGATGACTGCGACGACGAACACGCACCTGGGTTCGCTGTGCTTCGTGCTGCACACGCACCTGCCCTGGGTCGCCCATCACGGAGCATGGCCGGTGGGTGAGGAGTGGCTGCACCAGGCCTGGGCGCAGTCCTACAGCCGGGTCTTCGCATTGCTCGACCGGTTGGGGGCGCAAGGACACCGGGATCTTGTGACGATCGGCATCACCCCCGTCCTGGCAGCGCAACTCGATGATCGGTACTGCCTGCGGTCGCAGCATGAATGGCTTGCCGACTGGCAGGTGCGCGCGAGCGGGCTCGCTGGCATGCGCGATCCCCATCGACGTGAGGCAGGACAACGGGAATACCGCAGAGCGACCGCCGCCCTGGAATTATTCGAGCACGAGTGGCGTCACGGCGGCAGTCCCGTCGTGCGAAAGCTCGCCGATGCAGGGGTGGTCGAGATTCTGGGCGGGTCCCTGTCGCACACTTTCACTCCTGATCTATCCGATGACTGGGCGGGTGCAACATTGACCGCGGGGCTCGACGATGCCCGGCTGCGGCTGGGATCCACGCCCCGCGGAATCTGGACACCCGAGTGCGCGTACCGGCCCGGACTGGCCGAGGTGTTCGCAAGCGCCGACGTCGACCATCTCATGCTCGACGGACCGACGCTGCTGTCCGCAGGCGCCACGACCGATACCCCGTGGTTGCTCGCCGACACCGATGTGCGCGTCGTTGGTCGCGATCTCCCTCTGGCTTACCGGGTGTGGTCGCCACGCCGCGGCTATCCCGGTGGTCGGTGGTATCGGGACTTCCACACCTACGATCACGAGTGGGGCATGAAGATTCACCGGGTGACATCCCGGATCACACCACCCGAGCGCAAGGCGCCCTACGATCCCGATCGCGCCGCCCAGGCCGTACTGCGCGATGCTCGCGACTTCGTTACCGCGGTCCGCAACCACCTGCGCGACCAGCAGCGGCGAAACCCGCATCGCCCCGGTCTCGCCGTGGTCGCCTACGACACCGAACTCTTCGGTCACTGGTGGCATGAGGGGCCGGAATGGCTCGAGGAGGTGCTGCGACTCCTCCCCGAAGCAGGGATAGCACCCCGCACCCTGAGCTCGGCGCTGGATCATCACGATGTCGCCGGGCGCATCCATCCGGGCCCGGGGTCGTGGGGATCGGGCAAGGATTTCCGTGTCTGGAGCAGCCCGCAGACCCAAGACATCCGCGCCGCTCAGGGTGCTGCAACCGAGCGGGTTCGACACGTGCTCGATCGGAAGCGATCGACCGATCACCTGACGCGCGATGCAGCCCACGATCAGTTGCTGACCTCACTGCTGCTGGGGCTTGCCAGCGACTGGGTATTCATGGTGAGCAAGGATTCGGCGGCCGACTACGCCCGGGCGCGCGTCCAGGGCCACCTGGCCGACGTCGAGGAGATCGCCGAAAGTATCGAAGCCGGCAGATCCCGGGACGCCACCGCACGCTGGCGGGCGATCGCCGACATCGACCGCCCCTGGGGTTCCCTCGACGCGCGGGCCTTCGCCGACTGACCCTCATGCGCACGACCCGTATGCTCGGTACCCGTGCGGGTCTGCCATCTGTCCTGGGAGTACCCCCCGGTGGTCTACGGCGGACTCGGTCGCCATGTCCATGCCCTTGCCGAAGCGCAGGCCGCACTCGGACACGACGTGACCGTGATCACTGATCACGTCCCCCACCTTCCCGCCGAGGAATCAGTCGCGGGCGTGCGGATCCTGCGCGCCGCCCCCGCACCGCCGGACCTGCCCTTCGACACCGAGCATCTGCTGGCCTGGGTTCTGGGCTTGAACCATCGACTGGTGACGTTGGGGAACGCCGCCCTGCCGCGATTGCATCTAGATGTGCTGCACGCCCATGACTGGCTGGTGGCGCACGCCGCCAGAGACCTCGCCGCAATCGAAGACACCCCCATCGTCGCCACGATCCATGCCACCGAGGCCGGTCGGCACCAGGGGTGGCTGCCCACCGATCTGTCCCGTTCGATCCACCGCATCGAATCCTGGCTCGTTGAATCCGCACGCCATGTCATTACCTGCTCCGAGTACATGGAGTCCGAGGTGTCCCAGCTTTTCAACGTGCCCAACGACGACCTGACGGTCATTCCCAACGGGATCGACACCGCGCGATGGTCGGCCACCTCTCGACGCGGGAGCGGGAGCGGGAGACAGGACGGTCCCACCCTCGTGTACTGCGGTCGGCTCGAGTGGGAGAAAGGCGTGCACACCCTGGTGGACGCGGTGGCTCGCCTACGTCGCGAATTCCCGGGTTTGCGACTGGTGATCGCCGGCGATGGCACCCAGCGAGAAGCCCTGGTCGAGCAGTCACGGCGGCGCCGGATCGCTACGAGGGTGACGTTCACCGGCTGGTTGCCTGAAGAGCGCCTGTACGAGGTCATGACCTCAGCCGATGCCATCGTCGTACCGAGCATCTACGAACCCTTCGGACTGGTCGCCCTCGAGGCGGCCGCGCTCAACGCACCGCTGGTCGTCGCGCGCACCGGCGGGCTCGCCGAATTCGCCGCGGATGATTCCACCGCCATCACGTTCTCCCCCGGCGCCGTCGATGAACTCGTGGTTGCAGTGCACCGCATTCTCGACGATCCGCGGACAGCAACGATCCGGGCTCGACGAGCACGCCGCCGCTTGCGTGACCATCATGCGTGGCCGATGCTCGCCGATGCGACCGTCTCGGTGTACGAGCAGGCTGCCCACCAGCGGGATTCGCACCGCGGGCGACCGACGAAGCCACTCCCCGGTCAGGACCTCTCCGGGAACCTTCTCGCTCGGCCGCCGGCCTAGGACCCGTCTCGTGTCTGATCGACGGCCCGCTCGGTCTTGCGAGCGATGTCCTCGATCGCGGCACGATGCTGCGCCAGACCGTCATGGACGCTGCGTCGGTCCTTGATGCACACCGCAGGAACCCCTGCCATCACCGAGAATTCATCGACCGTCCCGCGAACGACGGAATGCGCGGCGAGGACGCTGCCACGACCGATCGTGGTTCCTCGCAGGACCGTGACCTTCGTGCCGATCCAGACATCCGGTCCGATCCGTACCGGTGACTTCACGATGCCCTGGTCTTTGATCGGAACATGGATGTCGTCGGTGACATGATCAAAATCGCAGATGTACACCCAATCGGCGACGATCGTTCCTTCACCGAACTCGATATCCAGGTATCCGTTGACGGTGTTGTCTCTTCCGAACACGCACTTGTCTGCGACACGCATCGTGCCTTCATGGCAACGCAGCCGATTCTCATCGCCGATGTGCACCCACCGACCAAGGATCAAGCGCCCGTAACCTCGACGCGCGTGCACCTCGACTCGTTTACCGAGGAAGACGAACCCTTCGGTCACGATGTGCGGGCAACGCAGTCGCAGCCAGAAGAAACGCCAGTAACGCACGAGGTACCACCACGACCAAGCACGGTTGCGGATCACCCAGCGCAACGAAGCCCAGGTGAGGAACCGAGCCTGTCGTGGGTCTCGCCTGCGACTCAGGGTCGCACTCCCGTCAGGCACACGTTGTAGAACAGTTCGTCGGGCACGATCTTCGCCCACAGATGCTCATCGACTGCAGCGAGGCGCTGCCAGGTGCGGTAGGCGAACGTCGCCCAACCCCACCCGAGGGCTCCGGGCTTGACGGCTGCTTCGAAGGTCCTGACCGGCCAGCCGAACCACGCAGCCGTCAACTCCTCGGTCACTGTTTCGACATCGATGGCCCCGGCACGCATCGCGGTAGCCGCCAGCGAGTCGGGGTCGAAGGTGTGCAGGTCGACAACTGCCTCGAGCACGGCTGCTCGCGAGGACTCCGCCAATTCCCCCGGTGGTCGCGCCCACCGCTCCCGAAGCGGTCCCCACTGGGTCACCCGACTCGCCGCCCACCAGGTGGCCCGAGACAGGGTTCGAGCGACCGCATCACCGCGCGCGGTGGGTTCACCGCAGAACACGAATCGGCCACCGGGCTTGAGCACCCTCAGGGTCTCGCGCAGGGCCAACTCCACATCCGGGATGTGGTGCAACACGGCATGACCGATCACCAGGTCGAATTCACCGTCAGCGGCCGGAAGCGACTCCGCGTCCGCGACCCGCCCCTCGACGGCGAGACCGAGGGACTGCCCATTGCGCGTGGCCACCTCGACCATGCCCGGCGAGATATCGGTCAGCACGCACGACTCCATCACGCCGGCTTGCATCAGATTGAGGGCGAAGAACCCCGTTCCGCATCCGATCTCCAGTGCCTTGCCGTACCGAAGGGCTGGGAAACCAGCGGTGTGCACGAATCTGTCGCGCGCGTAGTCGATGCAGCGATCGTCGTAGGAGATGCTCCACTTCTCGTCGTAAGTGGAGGCTTCCCAGTCGTGGTAGAGCACATTGGCAAGTTTGGGATCGCGCCAAGCTTGATCGAGGAGGTCGGTCATGATCCGGTGAACTCCGCCTTGCCGGGGCCGTTCTCGAGAAAGGAGTTCATACCGATGGACTGGTCCTCGGTTCCAAACAGCGTCGCGAAGTGCATGCGCTCGATCTCCAGACCGTTGTCCAAGTCCACCATCATTCCGCTGTCGATGGCTTGCTTCGCTGCTCGCAGCGCATAGGGAGGCCCGGCGGCAAGTTGCGAGGCAAGGGCGAGCGCCTCGTCGTACACGTCGTCGGGTGCCACGACCCGATCGACGAGCCCGATCGACAGTGCTTCGGCGGCGTCGGCGAACCGGCCGGTGAAGATCAGGTCTTTCGCCCGCGAAGGACCGATGAGGCGGGGCAGACGTTGGGTGCCTCCCGCTCCGGGAATGATCCCCAGAAGGATCTCAGGCTGTCCCAGCTTCGCGTTGTCACCGGCCACCCGAAGGTCGCAGCACAGGGCCAATTCGCAACCGCCACCCAGCGCATAGCCGGTGACGGCGGCGATCGTCGGCTTGGGGATACGTTCGACCGCGGTGAACGCCGATTGAAGATGCGCCGAACGATCGAGACAGTCGGTCATGCTCCAGTCGGCCATCTCCTTGACGTCCGCACCGGCCGCGAAGACCTTCGGGCCTCCGTAGACGACGACAGCATGCACATCACTGCGCTGCGCCAACTCCTCAGCGGCCTCGCGAATCTCTTCTTGAACCTGAACCGACAGGGCGTTCATCGGTGGTCGGTCGAGGCGCAAGGTCGCTACGGCGGTGGATGTATCGACGTCGATGGTCACATACGCTGCGGTCACAACCGAGAGCCTAACCGCGATAGCGTTTCCCGTGTGAGCAGCCTGGCGATCATCGGTCCCGGCCGCTGGGACCCACCGGGTGTCGATATCGAATCGGGTACCGCGGCGGACTGTGCGAATGTCGCGCTTTGGGCACCGGGCGCCGAACGCGTCGACCTGTGTGTCTTCGACGGTGATGGACGGGAGTCCTCCATCACGCTGCCCGAATTCACCCTCGGCGTGCATCACGGACGAGTTCGCGGCATCAGGCCCGGCACTCGATACGGGTTCCGTGTCCACGGAGCATGGGATCCGGCCACCGGGCGGCGCTGGAACGCAGCCAAACTCCTGACCGATCCCTATGCTCGGGCCCTCGATGGTCAGGTCCATCTCGATGATGCGATCTTCGGTTCGTCACCCGGCGACGATCTCGTCTGCAATGGCACCGATTCCGCCCCGTTCGTTCCCCGCAGCATCGCTGTCGCGGACTCCTTCGACTGGGGAGCCGACGCGCATCCGGCAACCGCCTGGGCCGACACGGTGATCTACGAAACGCACGTCCGCGGACTGACGATGACCCATCCGCAGGTGCCCGAGGAGCAGCGGGGCACCTACGCCGGTGCCGCGCACCCAGCGGTGCTCGAGCACCTCACTTCGCTCGGTGTCACCGCCGTGGAATTGATGCCGGTCCATCACTTCACCAGCGAAGTCCACCTGATGGAACGCGGGCTGGTGAACTACTGGGGCTACAACACGCTGGGGTATTTCGCACCGCACGCGACCTACGCCCGCAACGGTTCATCCGGGGGCCAGGTCGATGAGTTCAAGGGCATGGTCAAAGCGATGCATGCGGCAGGCCTCGAGGTGATCCTCGACGTGGTGTACAACCACACCGCAGAAGAAGGGGTGAACGGGCCCACACTCAGTTTCCGGGGTATCGATAACGCCGAGTACTACCGGCTTCGCGATGGGCGCTTCTACGCCGATTACACCGGCTGTGGCAACACCCTCGATCTCTCCCACCCCCACGTGCTGCAGATGGTCATGGATTCCCTGCGGTACTGGGTGCTGTCGATGCACGTCGATGGTTTCCGGTTCGACCTGGCTTCGGCGCTGGCTCGATCAGCCCACGACGTCGACATGCTCGGCACATTCATCACGACCATCCGCCAGGACCCGATCCTGCGACGGGTGAAACTCATCGCGGAGCCGTGGGATGTCGGACCCGGCGGCTACCAGGTCGGGGAATTCCCGGCGATGTGGAGGGAGTGGAACGGCAAGTACCGGGACTGCCTGCGCGATTACTGGCGCGGGGCGACCGGGGTCGCCGAATTGGGGTGGCGGCTGTCGGGATCCGCGGACCTGTACTCCGCCGAAGGGCGCTCCCCGTACGCGTCGATCAATTTCATCACCGCGCACGATGGATTCACGATGCGCGATCTGGTCAGTTACGACCATAAGCACAACGAGGCCAATCTCGAGGACAACCGCGACGGCACCGACGACAATCGATCGGCGAACTACGGCCACGAGGGTGAGACGAGCGACCCATCGATCGCCAAGATCCGGCACCGCCAGATGCGCAACATGCTCGCATCCTTGATCTTGTCGACCGGTGTCCCCATGATCCTCGGCGGGGACGAATTCGCACGGACGCAGTCGGGGAACAACAACGGCTACTGCCAGGACAATGAGATCAGTTGGTACGACTGGGACTGGGCCGATTGGCAGGGCGAGCTCGTCGGATTCACGCGTTACGTGCTGGCTCTGCGACGCGATCACCGGGTGTTCCGGCAGCGATTCTTCTTCCAGGGCACTCCGACTTCGCAGGGAGGAGCACCGGATCTGGGCTGGATATCACCGAGCGGGGCCACACTGACCGACGGTGAGTGGAACGCACCGGACACTCGCACGATCGGGATGTACCTCTCGGGCCGGCTGCGACCCGTACCCGGTGACCCCGGCAGCGGCCGGGACCATTCCTTCCTCCTGCTGCTGCACTCAGGAACCGACCACCAGCCGTTCGTCCTGCCCGGTCAGCCCTACGGACAGACCTATCGGCGAGTCCTGGACACCCACGACGAGCACCCGTCGATCGCACCCTGGATCGACCTCGCTGAGGCAACGATCATGCTCGCGCCACACAGCATGGTGGTGCTGCGGGTCGAAGACACTGACTAACGGGGAACGGCGACCACACCGAGATCCGCCGGTGACACCAGGCCAACGTGACGGGGCAGCACCCGCACGGTGTACCCGAACGGCCCCGTGCGATCCAGCGGCATCCGACCATCGAATCTCCATCGGCCGCCGTCGTACCCCTCGCCCATGGTCAGATCAGCCACCGTGGGAGCGGTGATGATGTCCTCTGCGTCGACGCGTCCGAAGACAATCTGCACGAGCACGTCCTGCGGGCTCAGACCACCCAGGTGCACATAGGCACGCACATCCACCTCAGCGCCCAGTGACGGTTGCGCATCGGGTATCGACACATCGACATGCTCCACAGCGACCCGGGGCCATTCGCCCAGCACACGTTCCCTCCAGGCAGCCATCTCGCGGCCGAGTGCCATTCCATCGGCAAGCATCGTCCGAGATGCGTCGGCGGCCGGGACGTACAGGCGCTCCACGTATTCGCGCACCATGCGACTGGCCAGCACCTTCGGCCCCAGGGTCTTCAGGGTGTGTCTCATCATCTCGACCCAGCGATGCGGGACCTGATCATCCCCTCGCGAATAGAACGTTGGTGCCACACTCGATTCGATCAGGTCATACAGCGCCGCGGCTTCCAGGTCATCCCGGCGCTCGGCATCGTCGACCCCGTTCGCCGTCGGGATCGCCCATCCATTTTCACCATCGAACCACTCGTCCCACCAACCATCGAGGATCGACAGGTTGAGGGCTCCATTCAATGCCGCCTTCATTCCCGAGGTGCCGCTGGCTTCGAGAGGTCTGATGGGGTTGTTCAACCAGACATCGCAGCCCGGATACAGCACCGTGGCCATCGCGATCTCGTAGTTGGGCAGGAACACGATGCGATGGCGCACCTGCGGGTCATCGGCGAACTCGACCAGCTGCTGGATCAAGCGCTTCCCCCCGTCGTCGGCCGGATGCGCCTTGCCTGCAACGACCAATTGCACCGGTCGTTGCGGATCGAGCAGCAGCGAACGCAGCCGGTCTGGGTCACGCAGCATCAGTGTCAACCTCTTATAGGACGGCACCCTGCGGGCGAATCCGATCGTGAGCACGTCCGGGTCGAGAACATCGTCGATCCAACCGAGCTCAGCTTCGGTCGCCCCCCGGCGCAGCCAGGAGCGGCGCAACCGGTGTCGAGCCATCTGCACCAGGCGTTCACGTAGGGACCGCTTGATCCACCACAGCGCATCGTCGGGGACATCGCCGAGGAGTTCCCACCCGTGGGGCTGCTCAGCGAGATCCTGTGCGCCTCGATCGACCGCGAGGTTCCAGATCTCAGGGGCCACCCAGGTCGGGGCATGGACCCCGTTGGTGATCGAGGTGATGGGGACGTCGGGTGAATCGAAAGCCGGCCACAACCCGCTGAACATCGAGCGGCTCACCGCACCGTGCAGCAGGCTGACCCCGTTCCTGCGCTGGGACAGACGCATGCCCATGACGGCCATGTTGAACACGGCGGGATCTCCGCCGTCGTAATCCTCTGCCCCGAGGGCGAGGATGCGTTCGATGGGCAGTTCCCCATGAGCGTTGTCACCACTGAAGTACTGGGCGATCAGGTCGCGGGTGAAGCGATCGATCCCCGCAGGGACGGGGGTGTGCGTCGTGAACACCGTTCCGGCCCGCACGACCTCGAGCGCGGTGTCGAAATCCAGCGGCTCGGGGCCGGACATCAATTCGCGGATGCGCTCCAACCCGAGGAATCCGGCGTGCCCCTCATTGGAATGGAACACCTCCGGTTCCGGGTGACCCGTTATCTCGCAGTAGCGACGAACCGCCCGAACTCCCCCGATTCCCAGCAGCATCTCCTGGCGCAACCGGTCTTCCTGCCCGCCGCCGTAGAGTCGGTCGGTGACATCGCGTTCGGGCCCGGCGTTGGCAGCGACATCCGAATCAAGCAAGAGCAGCGGGACCCGCCCCACCTGCGCGACCCAGATGCGGAAATCCAGGCTGTGCCCATCGGGCATGCCGACACCGAGATATACAGCGCTACCTTCGTGATCGCGCAGCAGCCGCAGCGGCATACTGTCGGGATCGAGGACCGGGTACGTCTCGGTCTGCCAGCCATCCCGGGACAGCGACTGACGGAAATATCCCGATCGATAGAACAACCCGACCCCGATGATCGGTACTCCGATGTCGGAGGCGGCTTTCAGGTGGTCCCCGGCCAGAATCCCCAATCCACCCGAGTATTGCGGCAGGGCCGCGGCAACCCCGAACTCCGGGGAGAAGTACGCGATGGCACGGGGTGACTCGCCCCCTCGGTGCTGATACCAGTGCTCGCGGTCGAGATAGTCGCGCAGATCCTCGTCGCGCTGTCTGACCCATTCGACGAAACCTTGGTCGGCCGCCAACTCATCGAGTCGCTCGGCACTGACCTCCGACAGCATCCGGATCGGATCGTCACCGAGTTGCTTGAACAGATCCGGATCGATCGCCGCGAATAACTCTCGGGTGGGCTCATGCCAGGACCACCGGAGGTTGTGGGCGAGAGCATCCAGTGGAGTGAGCTCGGCAGGCAGGACGGTGCTGACGTTGAGTCGGCGAATCGCTTTCACGGTCGCCGACGCTATCGCCTCTACCGTGACGATTTGCTGCCAGCACGTGAACTTCTCGTGTCGGGCTCCCCGTCGCACTAGGCTGGATGCGTGACCATGCCCAGCATCCTGTCCGGGCGCTTCGCGATCATCGATGTCACCCCGGCGGTCGAGTCGGGACGGCGACCGGCCAAAGCCGTTGTGGACGAGGTCATCCCCATCGGCGCCACCGTGTTTCGCGAGGGACACGACCGCCTCGGCGTGGAGGTCGTGCTCCACGACCCTCAAGGCCGCGAACGTCTGCGCCGCAGGATGGCCCCCGAACCCCGCGAAGTGGATCGATGGTCGGCGACGCTTGCCTGCGATGCCGAGGGCGACTGGTCGTTCACCATCGAAGCTTGGGACGACCCCTGGTCGACGTGGTTATCGCGAGCCGCCTTCAAGATCCCCGCCGATATCGATGCCGAACTCGAACTTGCCGAAGGCGCACTCGTACTCGAACGCACCGCCAAGAACCTACCTCGCGGCCGGACCCAACAGCGCACGACGTTGCGCGCATGTGCCCGGGGTCTGCGTGACGCGTCCCTTCCGGTCGATGTCCGTTGGGCCAGCGTCCATGATCAGGACATCACCACGATCATGTCCAACGAGCCCCTGCGTGGGCAGAAGTCGGCAAGCGGCCCATGGCCTCTGCGCGTCGAGCGCCGTATGGCCCTGATCGGCTCGTGGTACGAGATGTTCCCACGCAGCGAAGGCTCGAGCCTCGATCCTGCCCGTTCCGGCACCTTCGCAACCGCGACGAGCCGCCTTTCGGATATCGCTGGCATGGGCTTCGATGTCGTGTACCTCCCGCCGATCCATCCGATCGGGACGACCCACCGCAAAGGCCCCAACAACGCGCTGGTCGCCGGTCCCGAAGACCCCGGGTCACCGTGGGCCATCGGATCAGCCGCCGGTGGACACGACGCGATCCATCCCGACCTGGGAACCCTGGCTGACTTCACCGAGTTCGTCGCCGCGGCCGAGCGATCGGGCCTGCACGTCGCCCTCGACCTCGCCCTGCAGTCCTCGCCTGATCACCCCTGGGTGAACGAGCATCCCGAGTGGTTCACCACCCGCGCCGACGGGAGCATCGCCTACGCCGAGAACCCGCCGAAGAAGTACCAGGACATCTACCCGCTGAACTTCGACAACGACCCCGAGGGGCTGTACGCGGAAGTCGAGCGCATCGTGCGCCTGTGGATGTCACGCGGAGTTCGCATCTTCCGCGTGGACAATCCACACACCAAGCCCCTGTGGGTGTGGGACCGCCTCATCACCTCGATTCGCGAGACCGACCCGGACGTGATCTTCCTCGCCGAGGCCTTCACCCGCCCGCCGATGATGCGGGCACTCGCCGAACTGGGTTTCCAGCAGAGTTACACCTATTTCACCTGGCGCAACGATCGCGCTGAACTCGAGGAGTATCTGAACGAACTCGCGGGGCCGGCCAGCGCCTATATGCGCCCGAACTTCTTCGTCAACACCCCCGACATCCTCAGCGAATACCTGCAGTACGGCGGCCCTGGTGCATTCGCGATTCGCGCCACGCTCGCCGCGACGCTGGCACCCACCTGGGGGATCTACAGCGGTTTCGAACTTTTCGAGCACCTGGCCGTTCGACCCGGCAGTGAGGAGTATCTGGACTCAGAGAAGTTCCAGTATCGGCCGCGCGACTGGCACAGGGACGCACCGACGCTCGCGCCCTACCTCGCCCAACTCAACGCCATCCGCCGCGAGCATCCCGCGCTGCAAGATCTGCGCAGTCTGCGCTTCCACCACCCCGACAACGACGCGGTGATCGCCTACTCCAAGCAGCACG
>JAGYOB010000004.1 GCA_018399515.1 Candidatus Nanopelagicales bacterium | reverse complement strand
GTCACCGATGACCTGGTGCTGCGTGAAGCATGGAGGACGCTTTCCGCGCGCGACCGTGAGGTGCTGCTGCTCGCGGCGTGGGAAGGCTTGGGTGAAGCGCAGATAGCCTCGGTGCTGGACCTCTCTGTTGGTGCAGCTTCGGCTGCGCTATCGCGCGCGCGACGTCGCCTGCGGCAGGCGATTGCGGCACATGACGAACCGGACACCGGTTCGTGATCGGTGCGGGAAAGGGATGGCGCTAGTACGGGTCATCGCGGTCGCGGCGGGACAGGATGCGTGCCACGACGCGCAGTTGCATGGCTGTCGAGGCGATGATCCCGACGAAACCGATGATGCGCAGATACGTCGCAACCCCCTCGTTCGGGGCCAGGCCGGCGGCAATGAGCACCATTGCCGATCCGATGAGCCCGATGACCCCGATCGCGGTGAACAGGATCTGGGAGATCCACCGATCGAGACGGTGGCCGTCTTCGCCGTACCAGCGATCGATCCGCAGTGTCAGGCGGCCGGACCTCGCCTGCAGGGCGATGTCCTCCCCCAGTTGCGGCATCGAGCGCAGTGCTGGCAGAGCCCGCACGAGTTCGGTCATCAGTTGATCGCGGGGGTTCAGTGTCGAGGGCAGCACCAGGCTGCCCATGCGCTCGGATGCTGCCGGGCCCATGCGGAAACCCGAATCGAGCATCCGCAGGGTGCCGTCGATGGTCAACGCAGCCCGGGCCAGGACCGTCAACGCTTCGGGAGCTTTGACACCGTGGCGGTTCAAGACCTTGAGGACCTCGGACAAGGATGCCGGGTCGAAGCCACCGCCGGAGACATCGGTGATCACCCCGCCGAGGTCGAATTCCAACGCTGCGATATCGATGTCGTCCGCGTCGTGTCCGGCCAGTCGCCGCACACCTCGGGCCAGAACCGATGGATCGCGCATGGTGAAACCCATCGCCAACTGCTGCAGTCCCTCCAGGGTGATCGGATCGAGGTGGCCGACGGCGCCGTAGTCGATCAGCCAGAGGCGACCCTGGGTGTCGATGAGCACGTTTCCAGGATGGGGATCGGCGTGGTACACGCCTGAGGTGAGTACCTGGGTGAGGAAGGAATCGATCAGATTCGAGGCCAACTGATCGCGCGGAACTCCGGTGGCATCGACAGCGGCTCGATCCGATACCGGAACCCCGGCTACGGCCTCCATCACCAGCACCCGCTTGGTGGTGTAATCAGAGAAGATCTCGGGCATCTCGACCGTCGCTGAGTCCCCGGCGTTGGCGCGCATCGCGGCGTTATTTGCTAGTTCGCGGGTGAAGTCCAACTCTTCGGTGATGCCCGAGACCAGTTCGCGGGCCAACCCTGCCAGACCCAGTCGAGCGGCTGATTCGGATCGTCGCTGCAACTGCTTGGCCGCCCAGATCAGCACGCTGCCATCGCGCTCCACACTGGATTCGATGCCTGGTCGTTGGACCTTGACGATCACCTCGCGTCCATCGCGCAGTTGTGCTCGGTGGGTGACGCCGATGGATGCGGCTGCCAGGGGTTGATCGTCGAACTGCGCGAAGATCTCGTTGACCGGTGCGCCGAGTTCGCTTTCGATCACGCTGTGCACCTGGTCCACGGGTAGACCCGATACCGAGCTTCGCAGCGCACCGAGTTCCTCGGTCAAAATCGGGGGCAGCAGGTCCTCGCGGGTCGACGCGATCTGACCGAACTTCACCAGGATTCCGCCGGATTCCTCCAGGGTCATCCGCAGCGCCCGTGCGCCCTCGGGGGTGGCCAGGCTCGTCGTGGAGGGCAGCCCGCGACCGATGAGGCCGTTGACGCGTGCGGCATGTGCGATCTGGCGCAGTCTGCGCACAATGGACAGCCGCAGACGCAATGTCCGAAGCGGATGGGGGATCGACAATTTCCGGCGGGTGGCTCGTGGACGCATGATTGCATCGATGGCCACGCTCGCCAGCAAGGTGATGATCAGGACGTAGCCGAAGAAGCCGACACCCAACGCCCACAGATCATCGAGGTCTTCGACCTCGCTGTCGCCGAACTGCGCGGAGATGATGATGAGTCCCGCAAGGAATCCGACGATGCCGGCGAGGATCGCGCGACCCAGGCCGCGCTTGACGCCCAGGATCCGCCCCGACAGCCAGCCGACGAAGATCAGCAGGCCGAACGCGACGACGATGAGCACCAGCGAGTCCCACAGTGTGGGTTCCGTCGAGGACATGGCCTAGATCGTGTCACGCCGCCTAGGCGCGGGTCATCCGGTTCCAGCCACGAATCGATAGGAAGCCGCCGACGACAGCGAAGATCACAACCCACAGGAGCGTCCAGCCCATCGCGGAATCCACTTCACCGAGCAGTACGAGCCCGCGCGTCGCGTTGGCGAACTGGGTGACCGGATTGATGGTGGCGAACCAGGCCAACCAGTCCGGCATCGTCGACACGGGAACGAACACGCTGGAGGCGAAGGTGAGCGGGAAGATCCAGATGAAACCTGCACTCTGGGCCACTTCGGGTGACTTGACCGAGACGCCGATCGCCACGGCGATCCAGGCGAAACCGAATGCGATGAGCATGAGCAGCAGCCACGCGGCCAGCAATCCCGGGCCCCACTCTGGCCGGAAGCCCACGAGCAGACCGACGAGGAAGATCACGATGACGAGGAGCCCGGCGCGCAGGGTGTCGGCGAGCACCCGCCCGGTCAACGGCGCCAAACGTGCGGTCGGCAGGCTGCGCAATCGATCAGTGAACCCGCTGGCGAGATCGTCGCTGATCGCCACCGAGGCCGAGGCCGCGGAGAACAGAGCGTTTTGCACCACGATCCCTGGAATCAGCAGGTTGACGTAATCGACTCCCGGTGGTGTTTGGATCGCGCCTCCGAATACGTATCGGAAAAGCAGAACGAACATCACCGGCTGCACGATCGTGAACACGATCGCCTGCGGATTGCGCCGGAACTTAGCCAGACTGCGGCCGGCGAGTGCCAGCGTGTCGGTGATGAAACGCCGGGATCGAGACGGTCGATCAGTGCGTGCTGGTCTGGTCATCGTGCTCATCGGCGTCGCCCCCATCGGCTCGTCGGAGCAGGTGGCTGCTCATCCTCGGCGATGTGGCCGGTGTAAGCGAGGAAGACATCATCGAGGCTCGCTGTCGTGGTGGTCACGGACGACAGGGGGCCGACAGCGAGAGCGGTCTCGAGCACGCTGGTGACACCGTGACGTGCGGTGCGGGCCCGCACCGTGCCCTCGACGATCTCTCCGCCCACAGCCTCGGCGAGGGTGCCCAGGAGGTGGTTGTCGACCGGTTTGAGGGTGAGAATCTCTTCACCCACCGTGGATTTCAGTTCCGCCGGCGTGCCTTCGACGACGACGCGACCGGCGTCGATGATGCTGATGCGCGAGGCCAGAGCATCAGCCTCCTCGAGGTACTGCGTCGTGAGCACGATGGTGACACCGCGGTCGGCGATCGCACGAACTTCTTCCCACAGTGCGTTGCGAGTGCGCACGTCCAAACCGGTGGTGGGTTCGTCGAGGAAGAGCACCTGGGGGTCGCCGGTGAGAGATGCGGCCAGATCCAGCCTCCGGCGCATACCTCCCGAATACGTTTTCGTCGCTCGGTCGGCGGCATCGACGAGATCGAATCGTTCGAGCAGGTCGACTGCTCGCGCGGCTCGCTCCTCGCGTGACAGGCCGTACAGCGTGCCGGTGAGCAGCAGGTTCTCCCGCCCGGTGAGTGATTCGTCGACGGTGGCGTACTGCCCGGCCACTCCGATGATGTCGCGTACGGAGCCGGCCTGACGTACGACATCGAGACCGTGGACGAACACCCGACCGGAGGTTGGGATCAACAAGGTCGTGGCGACCCTGATGAACGTCGTCTTGCCGGCACCATTCGGCCCGAGGATCGCGTGCACGGCACCGGGAGCGATGGACAGATTGAGTCCATCGAGGGCGCGTTTGGTGGATTGGCGACCGGTGTAGACGACATCGACGTCTTCGGCCAGAACTGCTGTCTCGCTCACTATCGACAGGCTACGCCGGTCGTGCCAGGCTCACGGCAGTGAGGTCGTTGCCGAACAGGTGTCGAGAAGGGTTGGTCGGGACATGGCGAGAACACGACGGACGAAACTCCAACCGCGGACCTGGACCCCGCCGCGGGATGAGGGCATGACCGGGGCTTTCGCCCGGGTCGAGCCGGTTGCCGATATCCGCCTCATCCCGGTGACCGGGGCGGGGCCCGAGGATGTCGCGGTCGACGCCGAGGGGCGGTTGATCACCGGCACCGCCGATGGGCGCATCCTGCGCCTGGATGCCGATGGTCGCCGCCTCGAGCTCCTCGCCGACACCGGTGGTCGTCCGTTGGGCATCGAGATCCATCCCGATGGTTGGCTGGTGGTCTGCGATGCCGACCGCGGACTGCTGCGGGTGGATCCCGACTCCGGTGCGGTGACCAGCCTGGTGACGGGTCTGGACGGTCAGGCATTCCGTTTCACGAACAATGCCGCGATCGATTCCCACGGGCGGGTGTACTTCACCGATTCCTCACGCCGATTCGGCATCGACGAGTTCAAGGGTGATCTGCTGGAGCACACCTCATCGGGGCGCCTGTTGCGGTGGACTCCTTCTGGCGCGGGCGGTGCAGCAGGTGACGTCGAGGTTCTGCTCGATGGTTTGGATTTCGCCAACGGTGTCGCGCTCGCAGTTGATGAGTCCTATCTGCTCGTCGCCGAGACCGGGGGATACCGGGTGCGTCGACTCGAGTTGACCGGTGCAGATGAGGGAAAGTCGCGAGTGGTGATCGAGAACATGCCGGGAATGCCCGACAACATGTCGCGGGGAAGCGACGGGATCTTCTGGATGGCGATGCCCTCGACGCGCAATAAGCTGCTCGATTCGCTCCTGTCGCGACCGGGTGTCCTGCGATCTGCGGTGTGGTCCCTGCCTGATTCGCTGCAACCGGATGCCGACCGGATCGTGTGGGTGGTGGGGATCGATGGTGACGGCACCGTTGTGCGCAATCTCTTCGCGCGGGATGCCGGGTACCACTACGTCACCGGAGTCCGCGAACACGATGGGGCGCTGTATCTGGGCTCGCTCGCCGAATCAGCGATCGCCGTCATCACGATCTAGCCCTTCTTCGGGTAGCTCAGGCCCGATTCGGGCACTTTCTAACCGAAGAAGCGCTAGGACGCGGTGGGGATGCGCACAGCGCAGCTGGACTCGTTGAGCAGTCGCCGACGTAGGGCCCAGACGAGTAAGGCGACCGCGGCGACGGCCAGGATCGGCTGGATCGGGGCGAACCACTGCACGGCCCCGGTCGTGCCCAACGCGATGAGGATCAGTTTGTTGCAGACGGGGCAGCCGACGGCGAAGAAGGACACCAATCCCCCGATGACACCGGCCTTCCCGGCTTTATCGAGATGCTC
>JAGYOB010000003.1 GCA_018399515.1 Candidatus Nanopelagicales bacterium | reverse complement strand
CGGCGGTCAACGCGACACCGACCTGGGCAGTCCCGGTGATGGTCGCTGACGCGATCGTCGGGGCGGCGTTCGCCGCCGTGATGGGGCCGAACGCACTCGAGGTGACCATCGTCGGAGTCGAGATGCCATTGTCAGCCGTTGCAGTGACACGCACGACCTTGTCCGCGACGGAATTATCCGGGGTCCAGCTCGGTGTCGTGGTGGTGGCCACCACTGTGGACGTTGTGAACGTCGTGTCCTCAGCAGCCTCCCAGTCATAGGTCACCGTCGGAGTTGGCTCACCGGCGACTCCCGACGGAGTCACCGAGATCGCCGAACCGGCAGGAACAGGCGTCCCCACTGCCGGCACACTCGGCAGCGTCACCGAAGTGATCGCAGCGAAGGCGCTCGCTCGAGTGAGGGTGATGCAGTACTGGTCGTCGGGGTAGTCGATTCCCAGTTGCGGGATGTCGGCGATGGCGGTGTTTGCTTTGAATTGCGGGCACCACGAGTTGCCGTTGCCGACGTTGAGGTCCTTCCAGTCTGACCATTGTCCGGATGCTGGGTTTCCGGCTGGGCCTCCTCTGATCTGGTAGTACAGCGACGTGATACCCGAGTTCAATGTGGTGTCCCACGTCGAGCGGATACGGGCTTGGGTGTCGTCATGCGGGACAGTGAGGGTGTAGTTGAAGGTCGCGGGGTTGAACACCGGAGTCAGGCTGACCACACCGGATGAGGTCTCCACTTCAACGTTTTGTAGCAGCCGTCGAGACAGCACATGGACGGTATAGGTGGTGACGGTGGATCCGTTGGTGTGGGTGATGACCACATCGTTGACACCGTCATGCAACGAAATCGGTGCGGAAGCAACCCCGGAGGTCAAGGATGCCGCCGAACCACCGGCCACGGAGTAGGTGGCAGTACCGGTACCGAAGGTTGCCGTAACTTTGGTCTGGGTGGCACCCCATTGGGGGTAGGAGTAGAACTCAAAGGGCACTTCGGTGGAGACCAAGGAGACCGAGGAAAAAACCCGGGTCAGCATCGAGGAGTCATCGAACGACAGTGCACTCAACGTGGTGGCACTGAACGCATCAGCACGAGTGATGGTGATGCAGTAGCGGCCATCGGAATACGCGCCAATTCCGAGTACGGGAACGACGCCTTGGGCAGTAGTTGCTGTCAGAGTCGGACACCAGATATTTCCACTTCCGACGCTCAATGCCCTCCAGTCCGACCAAGAACCCGAGGTCGCGCCCCCGCTGGGTGCAGCGCCTCCTGGGCCCCAGATGGAGTAGGCCAACGACGTGATACCCGAGTTCAATGTGGTGTCCCACGTCGACCGGATACGGGCCTGGGTGTCGTCATGCGGCACCGATACGGCATAAGTGAATGTCGTGGGGTCGAACACCGGAGTCAGGCTGATCGTGTCATCCGGGGAGGTTTGAAACTCGATGTTCTGCAGCAACACCTGGTTACGCACGTAGACGGTATATGTCGTCACCGTGGAGTCATCTGCGGTGTGCGTCACCACGATGGTGGTGAGACCGGGATGCAAAGCGATGGTTGCGGAGGTGTCGTCACTGTTGAGATTGAGCGAACCTCCACCATCGACGGTGTAGGTCGCCGAGCCATCGGCGAATGTGGCCAGGATGTGGGTCTGCGTCGTCGCTGGCGGGGCCACGTTGTTGAACGTGTTCGCTGCATTGTCCGGAGCCATCGTGATGTCGGTATCGACCAGCTTGAGATCGGTCAAGGCAGCCGCCTGAGCGGTGGGTGCTGGGCCGAGAACGAGCGAGGACACCAGTGCCATCGCCACCGAAAGAACGGTGGTGAGCACGATGACAGTGCGCAATGCACCTGATGTGGATTGGCGACGGGCAGACAACTGGTTAAGCCGCATGGTGCGAGGCTAGATTCACATGGGCGCAGATGGGCTTCCACCGAACATCTGTCACGGTTGCGGGTAGACACCTGCTCGTAACGGTTCACCCGCCCATCGCCGGCGTCTACGGTGGGGTGGTGCAGACGACCCCGCGCTCGGTCCTCTATGTCGAGGATGATCCGACGCTTCGCGGGATCCTCACCGACCTGCTCAGCACCACGCGCGAACTGCAGATCGTGGCCAGTGTCGCCACGTCGAGTGAAGCCCTCGAGGTCGCGCGCGAGCACCGCATCGATGTCGCCCTGCTCGACCTCGCTCTCGGCGATGGCGAACTGACCGGGATCGAACTGGGCATCCGCCTGCGCGAATTGCGCCCCGATATCGGCATCGTGCTGCTCAGCCAGCACGTCGTTCCCGATTTCATCGATCAACTGCCCGATCGCTACCGCGAGGGCTGGTCCTTCATCGCCAAGCGCAGCGATCTGCGGCTGCCACGGTTGACCGAGATCCTCATCGCCACCTCGCGCGGTTTGAACATCGTCGACCCCGAGATCCTCGCCGCCCGCACCTCCGCTGCCGCTGATCCGGTCACCCACCTCACTCCACGCCAGCGCGAGATCATGGCTTTAGCGGCAGCAGGGCGTGACGCGACGGCGATCGCGGCTGAGTTGAGCCTCGCTGCCGGCACGGTGCGCCAGGAGTTGTCGAAGGCGTATGCGGTGCTCGTTCCCGATCCGACCCCCGGCACGGACCTGCGCACCTCGGCGGTGTTGGCCTATCTGCGGGCCACGCACTCCCACCGCGGCAACCTGACATGAGGGTGGACCCGTCGTGAAGGTGCCGGCCTGGATGGGCCCGTGGCCGCTGCGGCCCCTGTGGCAGTTCATCCTCATCGCCACCGTGCAGTACTACGGGGTGAACGAGAGCATCATCGGCGGCAACCTGCCCGATTCCATCGCGGCGGGGGATCTGACGGTGTGGGGAGGGGGGCTCACCCGCCTCGGCCTGTCGATCATCCTGGCGGTCCTGGTCGTCGCGGTGCAATGGGGCTTCTATCGCCTCACAACCCTGCGACGCAGCACCCAACCGTTCGCTGTCTACTTCGTGATGATCATCATCGGGGCGTTGGTCGCGGTGGGTTTTCTCACCGGGTTGGCGATCATCGGCGGAGATGGCATTCCACTGTCGCTGTTTGCGGGCATGCTGCTGCACTACATGGCACTGATCGCCATCGTGCAAACCTCGATCGGGGTGATCGGGTCGCAGATGTCGGCCTCGGCTGCACGAGCCGAGGATGCATTGGCGAAACTCGGTGCGCAGGAACGCCGCTTCGTCGCCTCCGAGGAACGCGCCCGACGCATCGCTGCGGAATTCCTCCACGACCGCGTGCAGGCCGATCTGCTCGTCATCGCCATCGAATTGCGTCGCGTCGGTGAGTCAGCACCACCAGAAGTCGCCAGCCAGATCGCATCGATCACGGAGGTCGTGGAATCCGTGCGGGTGTCGGAGGTGCGCGACACCAGCCGCATGCTCAGCCCACTGGTGCAATCGGCCGGCTTGTCCTCAGCGTTGACGACGTTGGCGCAACGCTGGCGCGACGCGATGCAGGTGAGTCTCGACGTCGATCCGAGCGTTGATGCGGAACCAGAAACCGAGCACACCGAACACGCCGGCTTAGACGAATCAGGTCACCCCGATCGTGCACTCGGTATCTATCGCATCATCGAGCAGGCCCTGTTGAATGCCGCTGCCCACGGCCAGGCCCGCCAGGTGCAGGTGTCGGTGTCGCGGCGTTCGCGCGATGGGGTCGAGGGCATCCGGGTGCACGTCAGCGATGACGGTGTCGGGTTCGAGCCGGGTGATGTGTTCGACGGGGGTGGCTTCGCGATCAGTCAGGTGTGGGCGCGGCTGCTCGGTGGGGACTGGCAGGTG
>JAGYOB010000002.1 GCA_018399515.1 Candidatus Nanopelagicales bacterium | reverse complement strand
ATCGGTCGACGCCTTGTCGGCCTTGTCCTGGCGGAAACCCAACAGGAGCAGCAGGAGGGTGATAACTCCCAGGAGGGCTACCGCGATGCCGCTGACACCCAGAGCCCAGTTGAAGCCCGTCGCGTACGCCGGGCCCAGTTCCTCGATCGCCTTCTTGGCGGCCTCACCTGAGGGGTCATTGCCAGTCGAGATGAAGATGCGGACGTCGTTCAAGGCCTGACCCAACTGGCTGGCGGGGACCCCGGCCTCTTCGAGACGTGCAATCAGGTTGCGCTGGCCGAACGCATTCACCAGTGCCGCGCTCACCGCGAAGCCCATGGCGTAACCAAGCTGGCCGACGGTCGTCCGGAAGGACGTCACCGGCCCGAAGGATGCCGCCGGAGCCTCAGCGACGAACAGTGCCGACTGCGGCACGGAGACGAACGCCAGACCGAAGCCGAAGATGAACAGCATCGGCGCCATGAGCCAGTACGGCGTATCGGCGACGACGAAGGACATGAGCAGCATCCCGCCGGAAAGACCCACGAAGCCGCCACCCATCAACACCAGGGAGCGCTTGCCCGGCTTCATGGCACGGCCCGCGATAATGCCGGCAGCACCGAAAGAAACCAGCATGATGGTCTGCCCCAAAGCGACCTGACCCGGTGTGAAGTCCTGGACGTACTGCCAGAAATTGCTGGTCTGCAACTGAACGGTCGCCTGAGCGAAGTTCCAGGCGATACCCGAGACGATCGCCGCTGCGAAGATGCCGCTGGCAAACAGGCTGGGCGGGAAGATCGGGTTCGCCACCTTCCGCTCGATCACGTAATACAACGCGAAGAGCACGATGCCGCCAAAGGTGGGGAGCAGGAATTCCACGCTCCGGATTCCCCTGGAAGCCTGGCTCACCCCGTACAAGAACGCGATCATCGCCAGCGCGATCACGATCATGCCGGCATAGTCAGGCCGCGGCCCGCTCAGCTTGGGCATCGGAGGAAGGAACACCGGAACCAGGAAGAAGAAGATGAGCGCGAAGGTCGGGACGAACAGCATCGCGATCCGCCAATCGATGCTGGCGAGTTGGCCACCCACCAACGACCCGACGACGAAGAAGGACACCATCACCAGGTTCCACAGGCCCAGCGCTGGGGCGACCTTGCCGGGCTTAGCCACGAACCGCACGTAGGCGAACGAAGCAGCCAGCGTGGCGCCGACTCCGATACCGGCCAGGGCCCGGCCCGCGAAATATCCCGCGGTGACAGGACTGAGAGCAACGATCACGTCACCCACGATCGCGAACACCAAGGCAGCAAGGAGAATCTTGCGGCGGCCCAATCGGTCAGCGAGGAATCCCATCGGGAGAACCGTCGCTGCCAGGGCCAAGGTGGAAATACTGGCCGCGAGTGCCAGGACCGAGCCCGTCATATTCAAAGACTTGCCCGCTTCGACGATCGCCGTGTTGGCAATCGCCGGGTCCACCAGTTGGAGTCCGGCAAGAAGGCCGAGAAAACCTACGGCAATTGTTGGGTTTTTGGCAGGAGAGGTGGCGACAGCCGCCGTTGAAGACATGATCTCAACCCTAACCAGAATCGACGGCGATTGTCGATCCCGGCTTCGAGATCCGTGTCGCTACCCCTAGTAATAGGGACACTCCACCGCACGCGGCCCGACGATCAGTCAGGGAACACGCGGGGGATATCGTCGGTCGTGCTGGTGAAGTTCGGATCACGCTTCTCGAGAAATGCCGCCACGCCCTCTTTGCCGTCTGACAATGAGGCGTAGAACACGGCGAGGGAGTCGGAGCGATGAGCGTCAAGGGGATCAGGCGCTGATGCATTCCGATACATCAATTGCTTGGTCAACGCGAGAGCCATGGGTGAGCGACCGACACTGCACCGGCGGGCCAAATCGAGTGCAGCGGGAACGAGATTCTCCGGCTCGTGAATCGAGTGAGCCAAGCCAAAGTCCTTAGCTTGCTCAGCCGTGATGATGTCGGCGGTGTAGACCAACTCCAGCGCGCGCTGCAAGCCGACGATGCGAGGAAGAAACCAACTCGAGCAGGCCTCGGGGACGATCCCGATCCGGCCGAAGACGAAACCGATGCGAGCCGATGTCGACAGGAGTCGGAAATCCATGGCCAAGGTCATCGTCGCACCGATACCCACGGCCGCGCCATTGATGGCAGCGATCACGGGCTTGGGGAGGGCGTTGATTGCGAGCGTGACTCTGCCGCCGGTATCGCGGACCCCACTCTGGAATGGCTCTTCCGTCAAATGGTCTCTCATGTCTTCGGGCGTAGGGCGAAGTGATTCATCCAGGCCGAAAACATTGCCCTCAGCGGTGAGGTCCATTCCTGCGCAGAAGGCGCGACCTGCCCCGGTGACG
>JAGYOB010000001.1 GCA_018399515.1 Candidatus Nanopelagicales bacterium | reverse complement strand
TTCACCGCGGCACGCCTGACCGCGCCCGAATCCACCGCGACGGTGATCGATGCTGGAGCAGGGGCCGGTACCGCACAGCCGCCGAGTCCCGCGGCGAACGGATCAATCGCCGGCGTGGCCGAAACGCTGCAGCCTTCGGTGGTCCAGTTGAACGTCTCGGGCAACGGAGCCGGCGGAACCGGTTCGGGATTCGTCATCCGCGAGGACGGCTACATCCTGACCAATAACCACGTGACGGCCGGAGGCTCGTCGATCGAGATCTCGTTCGCCGATGGCTCGACCGCGCGTGGCGAGTTGGTCGGTGCGAATCCCGGCTACGACCTTGCGGTCGTGAAGGTCGATCGCACCGGGCTGCCTGCGGTCACGCTCGGTTCATCATCTGCGCTGAAGGTCGGTGACACCGCGATCGCGATCGGGTCACCCCTGGGCCTGCAGGGCACCGTGACGTCGGGCATCGTCAGCGCGCTCGACCGTCCGGTAACAGCAGGTGGTCAGGGTGAGACCGCCTTTATCAACGCGATTCAAACGGACGCGGCGATCAACCCTGGCAACTCCGGTGGCCCGCTCGTCGACGGCAACGGTGCGGTGATCGGTATCAACTCCGCGATCGCGACCCTGGGTACGTCGTTCGGTGGCTCAGCCGGGTCGATCGGTCTGGGTTTCGCGATACCGATCGACACCGCCAACCGCATCGCCAGCGAGATCATCGCCACCGGAACGTCATCGACGCCGATCATCGGCGTGACCCTCGATATCCAGTACCCCGGACCAGGTGCCCGTATCAACGGGGTGACACCCGATGGCCCCGCGGCTGATTCGGGACTGCGCGATGGCGACATCGTCACCGAGATCGACGGCAACCTCGTCGCCGACGCCACCGACTTGATCGTCGATATCCGTTCGCTGGCACCGGGCGACACGGTCACCCTCACGGTCGAGCGTGATGGGGCAACTCGGACCGTTGAGGTCACGCTGGGATCACAGCAGAGCTAGGGAAGAACTAGGGAAGCAGCACGCGGGCGACGCCACCGCGTCGGTGATCACCGACGGCATGGCGTCGCCCGTCGGGATCGATACCGACCGCGTGGACTCCGCCGAAAAAGAGATCAGGTTCGGGCCATACGCGGATGCGACCGACGTCTGCCCATGTGGCGAACACACTCGCGTCGATTCCTGGCTCCACTTCGACACCGTGTGATGTGGCGTGAACTCGTGGACCGGCAACAGCTTCGGCAAGGGTGGATCCGCCGTCGATCAGGCGAGCGAGGACACCGGCGTGGGCTGAGCGGATGCGTTCGCTACCACCGCTGCCGAACGTCATACGCGAACCATCGGCGAGTTGCACCATGGTGGGGGTCATCATGGAACCCATCCGGACACCAGTAGGGAGTCCGTGCGTTCCCGACGGATTGAGGTCTTCTTCTCCGAGCATGTTGTTCAGTTGCACGCCGTCGATCTGCGTGCCCGAAGACGACCCATTCGAGGTCGTGCACGTGACGAGGAACCCGTCGGCATCGGCCACCGAGATGCTCGTCGTCCCCCGCGCAACCTGTGTTGCCGCGTCCGCGATGTTGCGATCGCGATTGCGCGCGGTGGCATCGCGCAGCGACATCGCCACTCGCGCCCAGTCGATCATCGGGTCGGGGGAGACGTGACCGAGAGCCTCGAGAACGATCGCGCCACCGAAAGACGGTGGAGGATTGGTCCAGATCGAGGCACCCTCACGGATCATCATTAGTGGCTGTCGCAATTGCGGCGTGTAGGAGTCCAGATCATCAGAGGTGATACGCCCACCGAAGCCGGACATCGCCGCGAGCAGCGGCTCGGCGAAGATCTGCGAGGACATCGTCGCTCCGTCACCGATCGCCCCGAGGAGCGCCGCGTATCCGGGATTGGCGAACGGCTCACCGCGCATCACGGGCGCATACAGTGCAGCGCTCTCGGGAGTGACCGCCAGCACACCGGCGACCAGCCGCACGAAGTCCAACTGGACGGGATCCAAGATGGTCCCGTTTCGCGCGAGACCGATGGCTGGCGCTACCACCTGTGCCAGCGGCAATAAACCCCAACGGGCATGGGCGTCGAGATACCCGGCGAAACATCCGGGTACGGCGACCGAGGACCAACCGGCATGGAAAACCTGTTCGGCCTGCGGATCATCGGGCCGACCGAACACGATCCGGACACTGGTCATCGGCGCAACCGCGGATTCGTCACGACCGATTCCCGGAGTGTCCACGAAGAAGTCCAGATACTGCGGGGATTGACCCGGAGCTGCGTGCAGGCAGAAACCGCCACCACCGAGGCTGGACAGCACGGGTTCGGCCATGGCCGCGGCGAACATGCCAGCGAGAGCGGCATCCATCGCGTTCCCGCCGGCCTGGAGCAGTGCCGTTGCTGCCTCGACCGTGGCGGATGACCCACCGGCCACCACTGCGGCGCCGGGTGGGCCGTTGACGACGGTCCCGGTCTGGATTCCCTCGGACATGGCCCGCACGCTAGCGCTGGCGCTTACCCTGGATCGATGGCCCTGGACTTCAACTCCTCGCCGATCGCCAGCCTCGGCATCGAACTCGAACTCGGTCTCGTCGACGTCGAGAAGGGCGGCCTCGTCTGCGAGGCGTCGGTCATCCTCGACGAGCTGGGATCACCCTTTCCCGACGGGGAGCATCCGCGGATCAAACACGAGCTGTTCGAATCAACCGTCGAGGTCATCACCGGTGTGTGTACCACGGTGCGAGAAGCGCGTGAGGATCTCGCCGGAAGCATTGGTGAACTTCAGGCTGCGTGCTCGCCTCGCGGTATCGGTCTGATCGGTTTGGGATTGCATCCCTTCAGCAATTGGCACGAGCTGACCCGCAGTCCCGGCGAGCGGTATGAGCAACTCGTCGAACGCATCGCCTGGCCTGCGCGGCGGCTGATGACCCACGGGATGCACATTCACGTCGGTGTGCGATCGGGTGAGAAAGCGATCGCGACGGTCAACACCTTGAGCGGGTATCTGCCGATCTTCTTGGCGTTGTCGGCATCCAGCCCGCACTGGCATGGCCAAGACACCGGGCTGGCTTCGGCTCGAACGAAGGTCTTCGAGGCGATGCCCACCACCGGGTTGCCGCCCTATCTCGCCAACTGGGCGGAATTCAATTCCTTTCTCGACACCCTCATCGCGGCCGGGTCGATCGAGACGGTGCGCGAGGTGTGGTGGGACATCCGCCCGCATCCGGGATTCGGCACGGTCGAGTTGCGGATGTGCGACGCGACACCCACATTGCGCGAAGCCGGCGCTATGGCTGCTCTCGCCCAGTGCCTGGTGCAGTGGTGCGATGACGTGATCGAATCAGGAGAGCGATTGCCGGTGCCGCGCGAGTGGGTGCGGCGGGAGAACAAGTGGCGGGCCGCGCGCTACGGCATCGATGCCGATCTGGTGATCGATGATGCGGGGAGCACGCGTGCGTTGCGCGAGGTGACCGTCGACCTCATTGCCGATCTGCTCCCGATCGCGCAACGACTGGATTGCGTCGATGATCTGCGCGAAGTCCTGGCCATCTTGGACCACGGTGCCAGCTATCAGCGCCAGCGAGTTCTACTCGCGACCGGTGGCAATCTCGAGGACATCGTCGCCGCTGCGCGCGAGGAGTTGCTGGCTGAGATCGATGGTGGGGGACAATCCTCACGATGACACCCTTCGTCGGCGCGCTCGTTGCAGCGCGCGAACACGAGCTGCGTGCTCTGCGTCGCCGTCTGCACACACATCCGGAGTTGTCCTGGCAGGAGACGGCGACCACTCAGATGCTGGTGGAGCGGCTGCGCGTCGCCGGCCTCGACCCGATCGTGCTGAACCGAGGAACCGGCCTGGTGTGCGACATCGGCGACACTTCGAGGGGTTCGATCGTGGCGGTCCGTGCTGATATCGACGCCTTGGCGATGGCGGACCTGACCGAGAGCGAATACCGATCCCGAGTCCCGGGAGTTGCGCACGCCTGCGGACACGACGTGCACACCGCGATCGTTCTCGGCGTCGGACTGGTCCTGCGCGCGATGTCGGAACAGGGCGATGATGTTCCCGCTGTCCGGTTGATTTTCGAGCCGGCAGAGGAATCGATGCCCGGTGGTGCCCTGGACGTCATCGAAGAAGGCTGGCTGGACGATGTCGCCATGGTGCTCGGCCTGCACTGCGATCCACGGTTGGACGTCGGACAGATCGGAGTGCGAGGTGGCGCGATCACCGCAGCCAGCGACATCATGGAAATCGATATCGCCGGACCAGGAGGCCACACGGCTCGCCCGCACCTCACCGTGGATCTCACCAAGGTGATGGGTCGGGTGCTCACCGAACTCCCGCCGGCCATCGTGACCGCGGCCGATTCGCCCGAGCAGGTGACGGTCGTGTTCGGCGCGGCACACGCCGGCGATGCACCCAATGTGATTCCCGCTCGCGCCAGCCTGCGCGGATCAGTTCGCACCGCCGATGTTGAGACCTGGGACCGGATGGAGAAAGTCGTGGAATCGGAATTGGCATCGATCCTGGCCGGGACCGGTGCGACCTGGCGACTGTCCTACCGACGGGGCGTTCCGCCGGTGGTCAATGATCCGATGGCGACCGAGGTGCTGCGAGCAGCTGCGACCGATGTCGTGGGATCGTCCGGAGTCGTGGAGAACCCGCGCTCGATGGGTGGTGACACCTTCGCGTGGTACGCCCAGCAGGTGCCGTCGAGCTATGCGCGGCTGGGCACCCATTCCGGCGACGGGCCGCGGTTGGATCTGCACGCTTCGACCTTCGACGTCGATGAACGCGCGATCGCCATCGGCGTGGAGTTCTTGACGCGCGCCGTCGTGGATTACGGCTCGAACGAGATTCGCTCGGATAGCGTCCGACCTCGATAGACCCCTTCGACGGATTCGACGGCGAACCGGGCGAATAGCTCCTCGGCGTACCAGTCCAACGCACGGGTCTGCTCGATGGCCTGTCGATGCGCGGGCCGGCGATAGGCGAACTCGCTCATCGCGCGTCCGGATCGCCAGATACTGAAGGTGCCCTGCAGGCCCACGGGTGCCTCGCCGATGCCCAGGGTGAACGTGACCGCTGGATCGTCGGTCAAGTCCGAGACGACCGGCGGTACCGCGCGCCAGAAGGTGGTGAGCATGCGCGGCTTGAGCCGCGCACGGGTGATGGATGCAACGGGTTGATCGGGATCGGGTTTCACCGGCTTGGCGTCGGATTCATCGTCGAAAGGGTGCTGCCCCGACCACGACCCGTGACTGGCGATGGGTCGCATCCGGATATGGGCTGACTCCTCACTGATCGACATCCACCGCTGGAAGGGGCGGGCAACCACGACGCTGTGGCGTGCCCGGTCGCTGTCGACGACGGTGAGGATGGCCCAGTGATCGGGATCGGCATCACGCATGGTGAAGGTCTCGCCGGATCCCGTGCCCAGTAGTTTGGCGAACCTCACGTGCGGCAGCCGCCGGATCGCGCGGCGGTGGGTGGCCATGAACGCGAGCGCGCTGGCGCGGTGGATTCCGCGCACTCCGAAGACATCGAGCCATACCTGCATGGTGGGTCCAGGGTGCCACGGGAAGCAGGTTGGAGTGGAGTGGGGCACGATAGGGGTGTGGCCTCCATGCTGAACGTCCTATCGCCGGATCGGTTCGTCGATTCGGCGGCTGAGGCGATCGCCCGGGGTTTCCGGCGTATGGTGTCCGGCGACCCCGATGGCCAACCCGACTGGGTGGCCCAACTCGAGCAGGGCAGCGACCCGGGGTATTTCGGCCCGGGATCGGCGACCTGGGCGGTTCATGGATCTTTGCCGACGCTGGTCGGGGGTGTGCGGGCGCTACTCATGCAGGCATTGCATCCTGCTGCCCTGGCCGGTGTGGCCGAGCACTCTCGCTACGAAGATGATGCGCTCGGTCGGTTGTCAGGCACCACCCAGTGGCTGACGGTGGTGACCTTCGGCGACACAGCGCAGGCCGATCGCGAATGTGCCCGGGTACGCGGCCTGCATCGCAAGGTGAAGGGAACCTACCCGGGAACCGATGGCCGGGAATTGCCCTACAGCGCGAGCGATTCCGATCTGCTGCGGTGGGTGCATGTCGCATTCACCGATTCTTTTCTGGCAACACATCTGGTCTGGGGCACACCGATCCCCGGCGGCGCTGATGCCTATGTGCGCGAGTGGGCGAAGGCCGGTGAACTCGTCGGTGTCGAGGACCCGCCGCGATCAGTAGCTGAACTGCGCGAGCAGTTGCGTGGATTCGAGCCGATCCTTCGAGGTGACGCGGCCTCGGAGCGCACCGTGAAGTTCATCCGCAACCCACCGCTGCCGTTGCCTGCTCGCCCGCCCTATGCCGTCCTGTTCGCCGGTGCGGTGGCGACCCTGCCGGCTGATTACCGCGCGATCCTGCGGTTGCCGCGCGTGCCGATGCGGATTGCTCGTCCGGCCGTCGCCGCGATGCTGGGCACGATGTCCGCGGTACTGGGCCGTCAGTCGCCGTCGCAGCGCAATGCCCGTCGCCGCATCTCCACCCTGAACGCTGCCTGATCCTGCTCTCAGATCTCTGCGGGTTCGAATTCATCAGCCTCTGCCAGGATGGGGGGATGAGCGCGGTGCCACTGTGGACTCCGAACCCGGCCGATATCCCCGACACTCGCATCGACGTTTTCCGTCGGTTCGTGATCGAGCGCACCGGGCACGATCTTGTCGACAGTCATGCGCTGCACACGTGGTCGATTGATCAGCCGGCGCATTTCTGGGACGCGGTGTGGGACTTCTTCGGTGTCATCGGAGACAAGGGCGATGTGATCGTTGAGCCAGCCGTTCTCCCAGAAGCGGTGTTCTTCCCCCAGGCCCGGGTGAACCTCGCCGAGAACATCCTGCGCCCTATCCCCGACCGCGATGAGGCCGGTCTGCCGATCGCGGTCTTCACCAGCGAGGCCGGTGCTGGTTTGGCGATCACTGCCGAGTTAACCCGCGAGGAACTCGTTGACCTGGTGGCGGCCACCGCGTCTGCGCTCCGGGAACGAGGAGTTGTTCCCGGTGAGCGCATCGCCCTCGTTCTCCCCGTCGGATTGCCTGCGTATGTCGTGACCCTGGCCGCACTCTCCATCGGTGCCGTGGTGTCGAGTGCGTCACCGGAATTCGGGGTGTCTGCGATCGTTGATCGATTCAGCCAACTCGATCCGGTTCTGCTTGTCGCCACGACCTCCTACCACTGGGCGGGGAAGCGATTCGATCGCCGTGATCATCTGGTGGAACTCACCAGGTCTCTGCCGAGTTTGCGTTCCTTACTCATTGTTCCCGGAAGTGATGACCCGACGTCACCGGTGGATCCGGATGTCGTTGATGTGACGAAGATCGCGGCCCTGATCGCTGCGGGTTCAGGACGTGCCGTTCAGGTGGAGACCCTCGC